>JBCCIA010000325.1:0-7137 GCA_039028475.1 Spirochaetota bacterium
CGCTGGCACATAATTCTGGTATTCATTGGTTCTATCTTTAAAAACGGCTCCTACAAATGTGGTACGAAGACCGGTTTCAAACAAATCTTTTTTATAGTAATGAACTCCCGCCTGCCATTCGTGTAGGGGACGTAGGGCAAGGTACTTATTTCTTAGGTAAATGGTATCTGAGGTATTGATCGCTTTCTGGTAGGTATAATTGCTGTTAAGCCGAAGTCTTTTGAACAAATCTACTTTGACACCAAATTCAAAGCCCCTTATCCTGGCTGAATCGACGTTTTCCGGTCTAAGCGTGAACTGTGAGTTTGGAATGAATAGTATCATCTTCTCTACATTTTTATTGAAAAAGGCCAAAGAAGTGTTTAAGGAAACGTTTTTCATTTGCAAATCAAAAACGGGACCGGTATCGATGTTTCTACTTTTTTCCGGTTCTAATGCTGAGTTGCCTATTATGGAACCCCTTTCGCCAAATAATTCCAAAAAATCCGGAAATCGTGTTTCAATGCTGCCATTGAATTTCCAACTAAAAAGGACTTTTTTGCTTTTATAAGGAATGCCGATACAACCAAAGCGGTAGTTGGTAAATTCAATTCTAGTTTTTTCACCTTCTAAAAGACTTGCCAGATTTTTTTTCAGAGGGTCTTCGTTGTACCTATCCACATACCTTTCAAATTGTAGCGAAGGTACCAGGCGTAACCTCTTTTTAAAAAAGCGAATTTCGTCCTGTACCTGGAAAATGTCATGTGTTCTAAATTTTTTAGGAATTTTCTCTACAGTTTCATGGAAGATATCTCTCGCATCTCTCTGGAAAGTTTCCCTTTCCGTTGCTGCTAAAATTCGAATGACCTGGTGGTATTCCAGTAAGTAGATTTTGGGAACCAAATGAACCCCATACTGTTGCAGGTCAGCTCTAGAATTCGGAGTTGCAGAACTAAACTCCCTTTTTGGGTCAAATAGTTCATCACGTCCGCCGGTATAGTAGAACCTTGTTTGTAGGCTGAGATAGTCCTGCCAAAATTCTTTTGTATCGGTTCCGAGAGAACTTGTGTTTTTGATAAATTTTCTTTTTACTTTTTCTGTCTGATTGAAACCCGGCCCTGGTATGCCGTGCATGCGGTAATTGAAATCATTCAAGAAAGTAACGGTTGTGCTATTGAACTTGTAAGACAAATTTGTCATAAAATTGTACCTGTCAAACCAGGCATTTTCTCTTTCATCATCAAAATCATCATAAGTATTGAGAATAGGGGTTCCATTATTATTGCGAAAGACAAAGTCCTGGTCTGACTTTTCTCTCAGTACAAAAAAGGTATAATCCAGATCCTTATAAAAATTTTTATGCAGAGCACTGAGTTTTATCGTTTTAAAGCTACCCCCTGCCAATTTTATTTCTGTGGACTTTTGTTTTTTTCCTTTTTTGGTAAGCAAATTTACTACACCACCAATAGCTGAACCACTAAACCCAGCAGAAGTGCCACTCTTATAAACTTCAATTTTTTCCAGGTTTTCAAAGGGTAAGTCAGCCAGGTTGACTTCTCCCCCCATGTTGTTATTGATAGGAACTCCATCGATAAAAAAGCGAACTTGGTTTGCATTGGAACCCCTGATAGAAAGGGTAGAATAGGAACCTAAGCCACCATAGCGACGCACTCGAATACCAGCTTCTCTCTCCAAGACTTCATCCAGGGAAGTGTACTGGTTTTTTATTTTTTCTAAATCAATCACATCTGTAAAGCCGGAAGGATCACTCTTTACCGATTGTGTTTTTTGGTATTCCTCTTTGTCAGACTTCGCAATTACTTTGACCTTCTCTACTTCGTGGGTTTTTTCATCTTCGGTTTGTGCTTGGATAGGAAAGGAAAAATATAAAAGTACTAGAAGCAAATATTTATAAGAGGCGAGCATAGCTTATACCTTTCCAGCTTTAGTTTGCATTGTGGATCACACCAACCGCTTCCAGGTCAAAGCCACCCGAACCCCAAGTCTTATAGGCATCATGGATAATAGTGTCAAAGCTGTCGTAACTAGGGTAATAGGTCGGAGCTTCGCTGTCATCGGGAGCTCCTGAAATATCAACGATCTTGACATAAAAGATATTGTTTAGATCAACCATTCCGTTTACTACTTTCTCTTTGTTTCGCAACCAGTCGAGGTCAAAGGGAGTCCCCTTGCTGGTACCATAGGCATTCGGATGCTGGCCTGCGTATCCATAAATATTTCTCATATCTAAAGCACCGTAACCGCCAACAGGGCCGGGAGTCCGCGACACATTGTCAAAACGGAGAAAGTTTGTGCCATCAGAACTGACTTCAATATAGGCTAACTCAGCAAACATTTTACCACTACCACCTGATTCAAATGCATTCTCAAATACAACAAAATCAAAGCCAGAGCCGTTTTTGATACCGCTAGAAAATGTGAGTGTGATTTCTCCGTGGTTGCCCAGAGACACTATGTCCATATTGTTTCCCGTAGCTGAACCATAGGCCTTTGCGGGTGTCTTCCATAAGTCAGCAACATCCGCACCATAGCTTAGACCTACATGACCATCCGCCCAGGCTATAAGAGAGGAATCGTCTTTGCTTATACTTTCTTCTGTATCAATGGGGTATTGGTCCACTACTTCGTAGGTGAAATCAAAGTTCTTACCTATCGTACTCCCATCTCTGGTGATTGTAGCAAATAGTTTTACCGTACCCGTGCTGGTAAAAGTGTAAGTGCTTGCAACTGCCCAGGAGTCGGGCTCTGTTGCATTGCTATCCGAACTGGTTCCCACTGATATTTCTACCCCAGTCTCCGTGCTAGTGAATGTAACTACCGCGTCCTTATGGATGTACTTGGATTCATAGTTACAGAAAACTTTTAGATCGCGCGTTTGTCCTTCGCCAGTAGTTTCACCTGCACTTGAGTTTTCGCCACTATTGCCAGCATTCGAATCGCTACTACTTTGGATCAACCGCAAAGCAAGTATTTCTGTTGGTATTGTTGGACTGTCTTCACTACAGGCGACAAAGTTACAAAGTATTGCAAAGGCTAGCAATACGCTAAGAAAGCGGGCTTCACTATAAAGCGAACTACACTTGCGGATACAAAAAATTGTGCGATTCATAAACTCCTCACTTCTGGATGGTTACATTGTCCAAGGCAAAATATGCTGGAGTATTCATACCGAAAGCAGAATCATCTGAAGAGGTCAGAATAAATTCAATGCTTTTTACAGTTCCTAAAGAAGACAGGTCCACCCAAGTCCATTCATCTATCACATAATCATTGGCGTTGTCAGCAAACCGATAATCAGCAAGATAAAACTGAATAGATCCGGTTGCTGTTCCCGAATTGTCTTTGCCAGTTATGGTAAGTAAGAACCAATCCGCATCATTGCCAGACACACCGCCAAACTTTTTTGCAAAGGTATCACCAGTAAGCATGGAAAGAGCAGCATACGTAGTGTTGGTAAAATAGGCACCAGAAACAGTTGTAACACTACCAAAGGTAATGGCATTGGGAATCGGGTCGTATGTACCTCCCATCCAGTCTAGCGCAACATAGGATATACAAAAGTTTGCCGAGCCCTCAGCTCCGCTGCTATTGTATACACTGAATTGGTTAATAAACCCAGCAGTTGTCTTGTCTGTTTTGTTGGAATAGGCAAACTCACTCCAGGAATGTGTCGCATCTGTATGCGGAAAAGAAACGCCATGACTGGTAAAATCTCCCATACCAGAACCAGCACCACCGTAGTGAGAATCTGGTGAGAGACTATTGTCGTCAAAAGTAACCACGGTAGTCTGCGTGCTACTTGTGTTTTGTAGCATTTGTTTGACGGAATAGCCTGCGGTATTTTCAGCTACGACAATGATTCGATAACTCGTATTTAGCAGCAGACCAGAAAAGAGATGACTTTCGGAAGCAACATCTATTGGGCCTTGTAAAGAGTTGTTAACCGTAGCACCACTCACCGAGATTGTGCCATCTAAACCAATATATGCATTCACCGATGGGGTTGGATTGCCTGTTGTTGCAAATGTTGGTTGGTTGAGAGTGATAGAAGTTGCATCTACACTGCCAATAGACAGAGCATTCAGTACTGGTGCAATTCTAGTTGTTTCTTGAGCTACATCATCATTGGTAGTAGCAGCATCAGCATCAGTAGTATCATCACTACTTGAATCGTTGCTACTATTTGAATCATTCCTCGCGGTATTGTCATTTAGAGCCAATGCAAAAACCAGCATTTCTATTGGCATATCTTCCTTCTTTTCGCTACAGGAAAAAAAGTGGAAAACTAGGGAAAGAAATACCAATACGATAGACAAGCGAGTAGCTCTTCTATACAAGGAACTACCGCTACGAATGAGAAAATTTGTTGTATCCATAAAATACCTCTATTCTACTCAATGAATATAGCAATCGTTTGTGCTCAATCCGCTTCGTTTAGAACTCCAATTGCATCCAAATCAAAACCACCTGATCCTACAGTCTTATAGGGGTCGTATATCGGATTGTTAAAACTGTCAAAATCACTCACTGGGCTTCCTGCATTGCCGCTGAGTAAATCAATGACCTTGACGTACTGGATATCGGATAGATCCACTAGTCCAGAACGTACTGCCTCTTTATATAATAAGTCTGAGAGATCAAAGGGATTGCCATACCCTTGTCGGTAGCGGCCGGCAAAACCATTGATATTCGTTGGGTCAACAGCTCCAAAAGCGTTTACAGGTGAAGCTGTTAGGGAGTGCGTATCAAAGCGAACAAAATTGACGCCATCGGAACTTACTTCTACATAGGCTATTTCCAGGAAGGTGTTGCTAAAGGAGTTTTCAAACACTGCAAAGTCAGCACCTGCTTTGTCAGCAATTCCATTGGGGAAGGTGAGGGTAATCTGTCCACTATTGCCCAGACAAACAATATCAAAGGAAGTGCCTACTGCTTGTCCATATGCTAGATTTGGTGTTTGCCAACCGACATCGACATCAGTACCCGGAGTATAATTCGCATGGCCATTTGCCCAGGAAAGGAAGGATGCATCATCTTTATGAATTGCATCGGAGCCTGCTTGCCCAGCAGCAGGTTTGTATCCACTACTTACTGTATGTACTTTACTGTATACCTCAGAATATGTGCCATCCTTTTCAGCTCGGGCAAATAACTTGGTATCTCCAAGGCTAGTCAGTGTTATCGAACTTGCTGTTGTCCAAGAATCTGGAACAGTGGCGGAAGTATTTGTACTGGTGCCAACTTGGATCTGAGCTCCGGCTGTGGCAGAGGTGAATGTTAGAGTAGAATTAAGATTGATATCCCTTAGAGAATAATTGGGAAGCGGTATTGCAACAGTAATTCCTGCAGATGTTGCTTGGGCAATCTGTTTTATGGAATAGCCTTCTGAGTTTTGAGCCACAACAATGACCCGATAATTTGTATTGGAAGCTAAACTTGCAAACTGATAGCTTCCAGAGGCAACACTGATAGGTCCTTGTAGAGAGTTGCTAACGGTAGAACCACTGACCGAGATTGTGCCATCTAAGCCAATATACGCATTGACCGTTGGAGTTGGATTTCCTGCAGTAGCAAATGTCGGTTGGTTTAGAGTGATAGAAGTAGAATCTGCACTGCCAATGGCTAAATTGTTTAGCACCGGTGCGATACCATCTGTGCTCTGAGCAATCTGTTTTACGGAATAGCCTTCCGAGTTTTGAGCTACAACAATGACCCGATAATTTGTATTGGAAGCTAAACTTGCAAACTGATAACTTCCAGAGGCAACGCTGATAGGGCCTTGTAGAGAATTGCTAATGGTAGAACCGCTCACCGAGATTGTGCCATCTAAACCAATATACGCATTGACCGTTGGAGTCGGATTGCCCGCTGTAGCAAATGTCGGTTGGTTGATAGTGATAGAAGTAGAATCTGCACTGCCAATAGCTAAATTGTTTAGTACAGGTGCGATGCTTTGTGTACTTTGGGTTATTTGTTTTACCGAATAACCCTCGGTGTTTTCAGCGACAACAATGATTCGATAACTTGTATTTGCCGTTAAACTTGCAAATTGATAGCTTCCTGAAGCAACATCTACTGGCCCTTCTATAGAATTGCTAATCGTTGAGCCGCTCACGGAAATAGTTCCATCTATACCAATGTATGCGCTTACCGAAGGTGTTGGGTTGCCTGCTGTAGCAAATGTTGGTTGTTCTAGAGTAATAGAAGTTAAATCTGTACTGCTGATAGAGAGGTCGTTGAGCACCGGTGCGATGCTTTGCGTGCTTTGGGCGATCTGTTTGACCGAATAGCCTTGAGAGTTTTCAGCGATTACAATGATCCGATAATTTGTATTGGAAGCTAAACTCGCAAACTGATAGCTTCCAGAGGCAACGTCTACCGGCCCTTCTATAGAATTGCTAATTGTTGAACCGCTCACGGAGATGGTTCCATCTATACCAATATATGCGTTGACCGTTGGAGTGGGGTTGCCTGCCGTTGTAAATGTCGGTTGTTCTAAAGTAATTGAAGTTGTACCTGTACTGCTGATAGAGAGATCGCTCAGTACTGGTGCTTCTTGAGCAGTGCTTTCCGTTGTATCATCATTGGAAGCCGAACTTTGGGTTATGTTTACATAGTATGCCGTTAGTATTTCCATTGGCATAGCTTGCTTTTTTTTGCTACAGGAAACAAAGTTGAAGAGTATGGAAAGGCATACCAATATGGTAGGAACGCGAGTAACTCCACTATATAGTGAATTACACGCACGAATAATAATATTTGTGCTATTCATAGACACCTCATACCTGGAAGGATTTCTTAACGACGCTCCGACTATAACGGTTGCCAGTCAGTGTGGGAATTTCACCCTGCTTCTGCCGATAGGTTTTCCAAAGGAAATTATTGATTAAATTCTGTCAATATTTTTTAAGCTTTTTATAAATTTCTGATTCTTGCTAGTATTTTCTAGCACAATATTTATGGTACAATAGAATTATTTCCAAGGTATTTTTCCTAAAAGTTAGACTTTGGATGGTAACTGGTTTGAACCTAGTAACGTCACTTCTGTTTACTTGTGGAAATAATTGTTATAACCAAATTCTCTTTTAAATTAGAGTAGGGAGCTTAAAATACTTTTATAAGCATTTTCATTTGCAA
>JBCCIA010000326.1:0-7132 GCA_039028475.1 Spirochaetota bacterium
CACAGGCGGTTTTTTAGTGAAATTTATCAAACCTGATAAGCCTATACGATTTACCAAGCAAGTCATTTTGTTTCTTATGGCTCATCTACTTTTAGGAATTGGATCGTGTGGAACTACGATTGAGTTAGATGACTTTTTTATAGGTTCGTTGCAAAAAGGCGGCGGTATCGGTTTTTCCTTAGGTCTTCTGATTTTGAGTGGAATTCTTTTCTACAAAAGTATGCAGAAACAAAAAGTTGATTCCCAACAAGAAGAAAATGCAGAGTCGGTAAAAGGCAGAACTATATGTCATGCCTGTGGCGCGATCAACCAAGCCAATGCTTCGCAATGCAAATATTGTGGAGTGTATTTGTAGACTTGGCACGTTTCACTGCAATACCATTTCTTTATAACTCACTTTCTTTTAACTTGTACCCGTAGATAGCTCTTCCCTCTAAAGTGAGCCATACATAATTTGTTTCCCCATCGATTTGGATTTGGTCGATGAAGAATGCATCCGCATTGCCATATTTTTGGCCTAAGATGTTGGCGTAGTAGGAATCTTGCCATTCTTCAATTCCTGCGAAGGGAGGACCGGTATTCAGTGTGTTGTTGGTACTACCACCTTTTACTGTATAGATGCGACTTTTATCTTGGAAAAATTGTATGACCTGGTTGGAGAAAATATCTTTGTCTTTTACAAAATACAGACTTCCTGTTGGGTACTGGATATGCCAAACTTTGTATTTTTCGTGGAGTTGGACTTGTAAGTTTTTATTGTTATGGATATATGGCTTTTTGTACGGGAATGGGCCGTATTCTTCTTTGTTCGTACGCAAATAATAAGTCTCTCTTTTCTCTACCAATAGCGCATAGTCTGTGCCGTCATTGGAAATCACAAGTCGGGATGTTTTGGGGTCCAAACCGCTGCTGTATCGAATAGGTATCTCCTCACCATTTACCAACAAACGTATTTTATTTTTTGTATCTGGAACAAGAATCGCCCATGATTCTTCGTTTTCACTGAAGATAGGCGGGCGCAGGAAATAGGGATAGGGACCATACTTTTTGCCATTTACAACCAGTACCTTACCTTTTTTACCACGATAGGATAAAACCCATATCTTACCTTTGGGAGATACAAAAAGTTTTTCAGAATCTTCCACAGAGGCTACATAAGGACCATATTGTTTTTCATTCGTGACAATAAATAGTTGTGTTTCTTCTTTTTTCAGTTGATCGGGAAGATCGATGTGCAATTCTTCGTGCTCTTGTCTTGTGGCTAGTACAAGAAAAGAACCTGCATCCCTAAATTCAAACGGATTGTTCACTTTGTGAAAGGGTCCTATCTCTTGTGTTTCGTGTTTTATATAGTCACCGTCTTTTTTTTCTACTATTTCTACTTTTTTTGTGTTACTTTCCTCTGTGTTTTCCTCAACATTTTTTCCATACAATTTTATTGCAGACGGACTATCTGGTGTTACCCGTTTGCCATTGGTATATATGCCTTTTGCGTTTTGGTAGCCCCACAGCTTTCCATCTTCGCTGAGAGTCACATCATTCCAGTCTAAATCTTGTTCTTGTGGGTATGGTTTTCCGTTTACAGTGATGCTTTCTTGCATTTGCTGGTAATCTCCCAAAACTTTGTGGCTTCTGATATCAATCAGAGTATCCCCTTTGTAGATGATTTTGTGGAACTTTTCTGAGTAATCGCCGTAGAATACTCTTTCGGAGTTGCGAATCAGGTAGACCTGGTTGTACCTATCTCTGACAAGAATCGCGAATCTATCAATATCTCGGTTCATCGCAAAGGAGTATTCTGATTCGATAATTCGTTCTCCTTGGCGTAGGACATAGAGTAACTTTCTCACTACCTTGTTGTTGGCAAACTCTAGGGTTGTCTGTGGTTTTTTCTTTGCTATCGTGTCCTGTTCCGATTGTATCCAACCCTGCGTCTTGAGAAAGCGGATTCTGTCCCATTGCTTGGAGTTTTTATTTCTACCTTTCCTTTCTACGCCTACAGCAAGTAGAGTAACTTCTGCGGCATAGGGAATGGTCATAACCTCCTGCAAATTCTTTCCGTCTTCGATGTAAAAGGGAACGCCTTCTCTTTTGCTTATGTATGCTTGGAATGGTTTTTCTGTCGAGGCTTTGCAAGTGAGTGAAAAGAGAATCGTAGAGATGAGAAATAGTCTTGTCATAGCTAGTTTTTCCGTTGCCTCTTGGTTTTCTCTTTCTATGAAAATTCCTTTTCTACTGTTTGCAAGGAGAAATAAAAAAAACACTTCTATCTTGGGTGCGATCTTCTTTTCTAAAGGTATGCAGAAGCAAAGGTTTGATTTGGCACAAGAAGAGAGCGACGATATTACTAAGGTGAGAATTGTGTGCCATTCTGCGGAGCGGTTAACCCAATGGGTGCACATGAATGTAAATACTGTGGTGCTTATTTACAGCGTGTCCTAAAACCTGTCTATTCTTACAGAAAAGGTAAGCTGCAAGAGCCTATAGTGATGTTTTAGGACAGGCTCTTATAATAACGAGGATGTCTGTGTTCATCTCTTGCAAAGTATAGTTTTCAAAAACCTTGTCTTGGAGCTATTAATTTCAAATCGTCATTTAACTCTCTTTTGATACAAGGACTCATTTTCTCCTCTTCAAAACCTATTTCAAATGGAATACTTTTTTTTCCTTTAATGGGATGGACATCTTGCCCCTGCAATCTTCCATATAACTCTTGTCCTCGCATCCAGAATTCGTATTTGAAATAATTCAATCCTGACGTTTTTCCGTAAGTGCTTAGTAACTTTTCATGACAAGGTAAACAGTCCCTAGCATAATTTATAGGGTGGCAAGCATAATAGCAAGGATGGTAGGGAGCTTTACCCCAGATGATATTTCCATAACCCTCTACAATTAGTTTTTTTTCTGTTTTTCTCCAATAACCTAAATAGGAAGTAGTACCACCATACGTTCTTGGATCTCCCTCAATATGATAAACATCCCCGTCACGTGTAAAAGAAATTGTGCCTATCTTCCCCTGGGTACAATTGATACAGACATTTCCATTGAATTTTTCAGGAAAGTTTTCTTCTTTATACTGGTAGCAATTGCTTTCCATCGGAACTGCTACCTTTTCTTTGGATAAGAAACCTCCAAATACCCAAGCACTCTCTCCTTGGTAAAGAACCTGGCTCCACTTTCCTTTCACTCCTGCCATAATCATCTCTTCACCAAATTCACTGAGAAGTTCGACTTCCTCACCTTCTTGGATGAATTTTATTTCGTTTCCTAAAATGCCTACAGAATCTCGCATATAAATTCCAGTTTTTAGTATAACCCATCTCGTTTGCAAACTTCTTGTCTTTGACGGGTAAAGGTTTCCATATATATCAAATATCTCTTCTTTATATCCTTTCTGAACGATTAAAAATGGGATATCTTTATAAGACATAACTTTGTGGTATTTTAAAGGAATTTCAGACCAAC
Source organism: Spirochaetota bacterium (assembly GCA_039028475.1). Classification (GTDB taxonomy): domain Bacteria; phylum Spirochaetota; class Leptospiria; order Leptospirales; family Leptospiraceae; genus JBCCIA01. The sequence goes on from JBCCIA010000326.1 coordinate 3,466, forward strand.
CCATTGGAATGATTCTATCATATTCTAAAGGGAGTTTAAACTTACCACTTGGTGTGACTAGGCCAAATCTATATTTTCCTTCGTGATGTTTCATGACGATTGCATACTTGGAAGGGAGAATTTCTATAGAGTCATACTTTGGGTCAATAATATACTGCCCGTTGGAGTCAATGATACCATATTGTCTTTTTTCAAAATTGGGCAGAATTTTTGCATAGCCATATTTAGAAAAGTCGATATATCCTTTGTTGGGATAGCTAAATTTCTCTTTGCCTTGTTTGTCGATGTATATCCATTTCGATTTTCTTTTCACATTGGCTACCCCCCCTTGGAAGGAACGGGCATTCGCTAAGGTAGCAGGGATTTTGATTTGGCAAGTCGCATCAAAGAAACCATACCTATCATTTTGTTTAAATTTTGCCATACCATCTTGGAAATCAGCGATATACTTTATATTCTGTAAAATTGTAGACTTTCCATTTGACTCTATCTTGCTGACTTTATCATTTTGCCAATAAAAGCCACAGCCTTGGGGAGATACGGTTACGCGATCATAGGGAGTCTTTTTCCCTTGTCGGGTAAACAGAACTTCACTAGCTCCAAAAAGATAATCCTGACTTATATTCTGCCTACAAGTAATGTATTTCACATTCAATTTACATTCCGTAAAATTCGGAGATAATTTGGATACAACTGCTCCTGAAGCATCAATAATCTGGTACACGGGAAATCCCTTTTTTTGTGGTGAAAAAACTAACGCATATCCCTTAGAAAATTTTTGGGCAGAATAGAAAGAGGGAGAAATAACCATCTTACCCTCTTGGTTGATATAGCCAAACAATCCTTCTTTCTTTGTTCGAACCGCTGCCAATCCTTCAGAAAATTTCTTGGTAATGGTATACTGTGGTTGTATCACATATTGTGCTTTTTCATTGATATAACCTCCTCGAAACGGGTAGAGGCCAGGTTTTGGGGTAATTTTTCTGTGGCAAGAGATGCAGAGTAGAAAAATTGGAAGAACGATACTATAAATTGCAAGCGATTTCATATCTAAATCGATAGTTTTTCCAATAAGTCTTTCCATTCGACGTTTTCTGGCTTGCCGGGTTTTCTTTTGCCAAAGAATTGGACTATCATATTGCCTTGTTTGTCAAGCACTTCTATGGAGCTAACTTCACCGTCTTTGGTTGGCTTTTTGACAATATAGACAGAGTCGATCAGATCAGACCTTAAATGTAGGTTAAATTCTGGATCCATTACATTCCACCATTCCCCTCGGATTAGAATATTCTTCACTGCACCAGTGTGTATCTGGATCATTCCAGGGCTGTTTACAAAAACCATTATCTCAAGGTTTGCTTGCGAGGCTGTTTCTAACATTTTTATCACTACTTGTGCCGAAGCTTTTTGGGTAAATTTTCCTTCGGCAATTCTCAAACTTTGGCTGCGGGTTACTTTGTATTTTCCCAATAAACCAAAAAATTCATGGGTATCTTGTAACTTTGCCCAATCTTGTAAAAAGCCCTCAGTATCTATTTCATTATCTAATAACTCTTCTTCTTTATCAGGCGATTCTTTTTCGATAGATATTTCTATAGCTTCTTCTGCCTGGTAAGCTTTCACCAACTGCTCAAAATTAGATACATTGCTTTTGTCGTTTAAATGGATTTTATGGACTGCAACACCAAATTTGTCAAAGAACTGGAGGCTTCTTTTTTGTTCTTCTTGTACAGCAAGACCATAGGCCCAATGTGAATAGAAAATCCTGAGGTCGATATCCTCTCCGACTACAAGTCCCATGCGAGATGAGGGAGCAGATGCATTTTTGTATTCACCTTTTCTTTCGTGGACACAGGCTTCGTTTCTTGTCAAAGCCATCACGTAGCCTAATTTATGTACGCCGCTTATAATCGCTGGCCACTCTGGTTTTAATACCGTTACACTTTCGCCGATTCCAGTTGCAAGGAGTTCTAACTCAGAGACCTCTAAGGCTTTTGCTGCATCTCGTATTCTTACCTTGGGGTTATGTTCTTGGTAATCGTGCCATTTGATTTTCAATTCTTGCAAATTAGAGCCGCGAGTTTGCATTTTGATCTCCTTGTTTGGGAACAGGTATAATATTCCAAATAAAAAAAGTAGTAGACAATTTTTCACTACTTATCATTAATTACTTAGTACATTTTTACAAGAAATGCACCTAAGCGAAAAGCTCTCAGCCCGGTCACAGCTACCAACTAATCCCGGACTGAGAAACCACGCCCAAGGGACGCACCTTTAGGTTTGTATGCTAGTACATCTAGTCAAGCCTTTTGTGTACCCTTGGGTTTCTCTAAACTTTAGTAAACCAAGGAGGTTCCTAGTATGGAACTGGAACACATAGATGATTTTGATTTAAAAGGTCTTCTCGACCGTCTCACAGTCTGTATTGACAGGCTTAGCAAACCCCATGTATATTCCCGTAGGCGTCGTATTCGTTATCGTAAGCTGGCACATGCGATTATAAAGCGTATACGCTGGGAATTGGAAGAGTAAGTAAAACAAGTCTCATCACAAAAAGAAGGGAGTAGGTTTTTGTGGTGAGTTTTTTTAAAGGGCTAATAAACTCAAAAACTATACAATTTTATCTTATTTCTCATTAGGAATTTCTCCTGTTGTTAGCATACTTTGGAATTGTTTTTCACTAAGAACTTGGACTCCTTGAGCTTCAGCTTTCTCCAACTTTTTATAATCAGCATTATCACCAGCACAGAGAAAATCAAGGTTCTTTGTTACTGATTTAACAACCTTAATGTTTTTTGAATCTGCAAAAGATTCTAATTCAAGTTTTTTAGTTGCTCCAAAACCAGTAAAACATACTTGTAATCTCTCATCTTTCTCTTTTCTCATAGAATAAATCAGATCCCACGCCTAGGCATCAGATAGATTAGAAATTTCTTCTTTCGTCATATCTGTTTTTGAAAGCAATATCATTGTAGGTTTTTGTGATGCCATAAATTTATTTCCTCATTATTAAATGACAAGAGTAAATCATAGTATAAATTTTCACTAATTTTTACATAATATCTTTTATTTTTTTAGTTGTAAAAATAATTCAAATCTATCCATTATTCTTAACCATAAAAGAGCCGAAAAATGAGTCAAGAAACTGAAATCATTTACGATCCGTATATCTATGATAGAATGAGTATCCAAGAGGAAATTGAAGTTGTTTCGAAATTGGAGAAGGAATTTCAATTTGCCACTCAGTTAGAAGGTAACGATTTACCTATTTTTGTGGATACAAATTTTCTCTTAGCTTATTACAAGGTTAGGTTTTCCAATTCAAAAACGATTGCAGCTTTTTTGAAGAAATATAGCGAACAGAATAGACTGTATATTACGGATTGGGTCAGAAGAGAATTTATCAAAAATCGATACGACAATGCCAAAGATGTTAGTGAAAATAGAGAAGAACTTAAAAAATTAAAAGATGGCTTCAAAGATCTAAGCAAAATCAAAAGCCATAGTATCCATAACAAGAATTGGTTAGAAAAAGCCTTTCCTGAAAAATATGAATCTTTAAGTAGTAAATCTAAATCTTTAAAAGAACCATGTCCAGTTCAATGAACGGTCATTCACGGGTGGAAGTGGAGATGAAAGTGCATCTTCGCGACGACATCATTCTGCA
>JBCCIA010000327.1:0-7126 GCA_039028475.1 Spirochaetota bacterium
AGCATAACAACAGCTAGCACAGGCCAGTGCAGTATACCTGCGCTCGGTTGCAGCACTTAGAAACGGACAGTATGCAAGCAAGGGATTGGGGATAGTCTGTACACACGACTTCATCTAAGGTCGTTAGATTTAAGTAGAAATCGATTGGCAAAACTATCTCCAAATATTGCTGAACTACAAAGCCTTGAGGGGCTGTATTTGTCTTCTAATCGTCTTACAGAACTACCTGAAAGCATTAACAAGTTGCAATACCTACTCTTTTTTCATGTAGACGGAAATTTTATAGAGGTATTGCCAGATAGCATTGGAGAATTGAAACAGTTACGAAGTTTGCATTTACGTGGTAACCTTCTATCTAAATTACCGGAAAGTATTGGTAAGTTGTATTCTCTGGAACGAATGGATGTATGTTTCAATCAGTTGTTGGAGCTTCCTGAAAGTCTCTTTCAATTGAGGAATTTAACTAACCTGATATTGCATAATAATTATTTAAGTAAAATTTCGAATAGGATCTGTAAGTTGAAATTTCTAAATGAATTAGATCTACACAATAATCGATTGACAGAGCTACCTAAGTGTATTGGTGAGATGAAACATTTACGAGATTTTGACGTAGGAAATAATTATTTGGGAGAATTGCCTGAAAATGCTAACCCCGGATATAAAGATTCTGAAATAATATCGCAGATAGAAATTGATGCTCTATTGGGCTATTAAAAACAATCTACCTAATGGGATTGGCGAATTGATTAGTAACTGGCAAATAATTTTGTAGTAGGTCGAAAAAATTGGTTATTCTCTGGTTCTCCTCGCGGAGCAGATACAAGTGCTGGTCTCTATACACTTGTCATCAATGCCAAATTGTGCGAACTAAATCCGCAAGAGTATCTTGAGGCTTTATTTTACGAAATCATACACAACCCAGACTACGATCTAAGAGAATGGACTCCAAAGGCTTTTGCTATGTGCAAAAATTAAACTTTACTGTAAAGGTGGCTTTACCGGACGCTTACACAAAGATATGATAATAGGTATAAGAAAAGCATTTTGAGGATTGAATGACTATTGTAGCTAACGAGAAATACTATTTTTTAAGAAAAGGCAGGTAATTACAGCTTTAACGAATTAACTGTGCATCAGCATTATCCCTCCTAATTATTTCCAAAATAGAAGGGGTATCAGCAGGCCAGCCGGAGCGATTGGAGTAAGTCTCATCGCAATACTGTGGGACATGCAGCAAATTCTTGCCTGTCTTCAGAAAGTAGGCTTTTTCAGGAATATATAGCAAAGGCTCAAATGTCTCTTCAATAGGCATCAACGCAGGGTCATCTAAAACTTTCTGGTAGAAAGCAGAACCTTGCGAAACAACAAAAGCCCTGGCATAGAGAAACGTATCTGCGGAAAAGTGCTCCCGTCCCTCCAATATAGGATTGGCATATTTTTCTTGATCGAGGTGAAATAACTTTTCAGAGAGACTCTCATAGAAAGCCACAATATTATCTTCCGAAAGATAACTCAAAAACTGTACAGATGCAGAAACCTTCTCTTCCGCCTTCGCACCATGCTCGATACGCTCAATCACCTGCCAAAAAAGCTCTTCCTCCATGCCGTGAAACAAAACATCCATTCGAACGAAGCTAAAGAAAAGCTAATAATATGACAAGTGTTTTTTTTATGGTATCTACCAATCTAGAGTGATGCCGAACATCCCCTACTTCTTCACACTCATATACTGAATCCAACCCACCTTCCCCGCTCTGGTGCGAATCTTAAACTGCAACGTACTCGTATCCACAGACTCAAACTTATTCGGCTTTGACTTGGAAGCTAGAACCTTAATCACAGCACCTTTGCGCAGGGTGGCAATGACTTTAGAAGATGGATTTGAAGATCGGCGGACTTTCACCGAATTCTTGGCAATGGTAAACTTGACAAATGAACCAAATATCCAGCCTTCAAAAAAATGGTCAAAACTCGGCGAATAGCTAATGTGGTACCAGTGGTGCGTACCCAAACGACCGACTTTCTGCTTGCGACCCACGCCAATCACCGACAATTTCTCGCCTTTTTTGATCTTGCCAATGCCCTTGGGAGAACGCAGCGAATCCTTGGTGCGAATATTGACATTGGCCCCCGTAGAGACGGCTTTCAGGTTCGCTGTAGGATAAACCTTAGATTTTTGAGCCAACAGGCTGCCCGTAGCTAAAACTGCCACAGAAAGATAAAGACTAGTGAAAGACAAAGTTAAAAATTTCATAATGGTTCCTCTAAAGACAGAGGATAACAGAGACACAGGAATTGTAAAACAAAATCTGAGAAATTACCCACAAACGCGAGAGGGAAGGATATTACCAGCGACTCCCTAAAAAGCCAAATACTCTACTTCGCCTGAATCCCTTTCAACCACAAACGAATGCCATAATCAAACGAAGCATCCACATTTTCATCCATACCAAAACCACCCAAAATCTCAATTCGCACGAAGCCATCGATATAACTGCGTAAGGCTCGCACCGCATGGATTTTATTATTCTTGAGCTTAAAAGGCTGCAAAATCTTAAAAATGATGTTAAGCAATTGATCCGCTCTGGCCTGAATGTCAGTGATTCGATTGACATGCGTGGGTTGCATCGCTTCATACAGCGAAGGGTTCATAGTAGCAAACTTACGATAGGCACGGGCAAACTCCAAAAGAGCGATCTCACCCGAAACGCCAACTGTGACTTCTTGCACCTTGCCAATGATACCGGTATACCCGCGTAGAGCCAACTCATCAGAGATCTGCTCTATATTTTTGATGTGCTTGTACAATGACGGAGGCTTGATATTGAGCCTATCTGCAATATGTTTGAGGTTCAAAGCAGCAAGACCGATATCTTTGGAAATCTGCTCTGCCGTATCAAAAACCAATTTTTGTGAAACTTTTTGTCTGGGCAATGCTTACTCCCTAGAACCAGAGGATTCTACTCTCACTTTTAAAGCCTGGTTCATAGCTTGGAAACCTTTTTTTGTGTTGGAAAAATCAAAAAAGGGAACCAGAATTCCATTAAAATTCTCTTCTTGGTAGAAAATGACTTGGTTTTCAATAACCTGCTCCACACGAAAGGAATGCTCTCCTTGCATGGCTTTGCCACTCGCCTTACGAATGAAAGGATTCCAAGTAGAATAACTGGGTAAAGTTCCATAACCTTAGTAGCAGGAGCATTGATAGTAATTTTAGTAGAAACACTGGAACAGTTACAAACCAGAAATAGAACCACAAAAGTAAGTATATGCTTTTTCATAAAATAGTATCTTCAATAACCTAAAGGCTAATAGTATTAGCCTAAAAAGATACTTACAATATCCTGTATATTTCTGCAACTAATTTTCTAAAATCGTAATTTCCACCCTGCGATTCTTTTTCCTTCCGGCATCGGTTGCATTGTCCACGAGAGGTTCTTTTGAACCACGGCCAGTAGTGGTAACCTGGCGTTTTTGTAAGGCTTGCACTTTTAGCAAAAAATTCGCAACTGCCTGAGCACGTTTTTCTGAAAGACTTTGCGAAGAAGACTCAGAACCGACACGCGCGGTATGACCAGTAATGAGAAAATCACGGGAGGGAAACTTTTTGATCAACTTTGCAATTTTCTCTAACTTAGACTTCTCTGCCTCGGTAAGCTGTGCGGAGAAAGGTTTGAATTGTATATTGTCCAGACTAAGAGTAACCCCTTTCTTGTCCTGCTTCACCGTCGTGCCATCGATACCTTGCTGCTGCAATTCTTCGTTTAACTTCTGGGCAACCCGCTTTTTATCCAACTTAGGCGAAGTAAAATAGGTGCCTTTCGAAGTACCCAAATATTCGACAGTTTGCCTATCCGACAGATGAAAAAAATAATCAAACCTCTCCGAACGAGAATGTAGCCTTCCCTGCTCGACATCCCAATAATACAACTGCTCGGAAAACCCAGTAATGAGGTGTGGTACCGCTCGCCCACGTCTAGCTTGGTATTTGGTTTTGTGAAAGACAGTATAGTGAACTTTAAAAACCGCTAATTTTTTAGAGCCAATAGTCGTATTTTTCACATAGGTGTAATGAACCTTAACAGGAAAACGCAAGTACTCCTTTAACTTATAAGACTTGCGAAAGTCATGCACCTCATACGCATCCGCCGTCCACGACTCACCAATGGCAATCTCCTTGCCAGGAAACCTGGGAACATTGCGAATCACAGGCATATAGAACTTATCCTCAATGGTAATAACACCAAATCTATCCCTCCAAAAATTAGAACGGTATTCATCCCTAAGGACAAAGGAATTCTGACTTGCAAAAATACTATCAGAAGTCTGGAAAATACAATCGAGATGCCCTGCTCCTTCCTTAGCCGCAAGAGTGTTCACAGCAACTTTGTACAAAACATTAGACTTACGCACCGGCCTACCATTGATTTTAATAATTTGATCGACTTCATAGAGAATGCGATACTTTTCTCCTGCTCTGTACTTATAAGAAAACTTCTCTGCAAAAACTTGCGAAGAGAAAAGAAGATCCACACATAGGAATAAAAAAAATAAAAACTTTCTGGGTATCTTAACCATAATAAATAAAAACTCCTAACAAAGTATCTCTTCAAGAAATCATAGTTTTTCCGTAACGGGTGGTTTCAACCACCATCTACAGAAAAGAGAATACTAGAATATTACTATCGAGAAAGTAACAGGAAAAGTAAAATTTACTAGCTGAATCCTTGCCTCTTTCTTTTGACTCAAAATAATGGAGAAAAGGGAGAAGCAATGAAAATCCAAGTCAAAAGAAAAAACAAAGCGGTTTGGTTCGAAGCCAAGACAGAAAATGGCAATATCGTTGAAATGGACGGCTCACCCGATTTTGGCGGCGAAAATGCTGGAGCCAGACCCATGGAACTGCTACTTATAGGACTCGCAGGTTGCAGTTCTATCGATGTAGTATCCATCCTTAAAAAACAGAGACAGAACTTAGAAGATATCCAAGTCAAAGTCAAAGCAGAAAGGGTCGACGAAATACCGGCTGTATTTTCCAAGATCCACGTCAGTTTCTATCTCTATGGAGAAATCGACGAGAACAAAGCGCAAACAGCAGTCTCACTTTCGATGGACAAATACTGCTCAGTTTCTAAAATGTTAGCCAAGACGGCTACAATCTCGTACGAAGTAGTATTGAACCCTAAGGAGTAATATGGAAAATTCAGACAAGTTTGAAACCCTGGCAATTCGAACACAAACCAAAAGAAGTCACAACCGCGAACATAGTTCCCCGGTATATCTGACCTCTAGCTTTATGTTCGAGAACGCTGAACAAGCCAGAGCCATGTTCGCCGATGAAGAAGAGGGAAATATCTATTCTCGCTTCTCCAATCCCAACACAGACGAATTCATTGAAAAGATATGCCTGTTAGAGGGAGCCGAGGACGGCTTTGCTACAGCATCCGGCATGTCAGCCATATTTAGCAGTATAGCAGCCTTTCTCAACCAAGGCGATCACCTACTGGTTTGTCGATCGATATTTGGTTCTAGCCACCAGATTGTTTCGCAGATTTTTCCCAGATGGGGTATAACTTATACCTATGTAGATATCCAAAAGCCAGAAGACTGGGAAAAAGCCATCACTTCAAACACCAAAATGTTCTTCATCGAGACTCCATCGAACCCGTCTCTTGATCTGATCGATCTAGACTATGCTGGAAAGCTTTGTAAAAAACATAACTTACTCTTCAATGTGGACAATTGTTTCTGCACCCCCTACTTACAACAACCGATCAAATTTGGAGCGGATCTCGTCGTTCATTCCGCAACCAAATATTTAGACGGCCAGGGAAGAACCATTGGAGGGATCATAGTTGCCAATAAGGAACTCATCCAAAAGGTTCGCTTTTTTGCCCGCCATACCGGCCCAGCCATGTCTCCCTTCAACGCTTGGATTCTTTCCAAAAGTCTAGAGACTTTGGCAATACGCATGGAAAAACACTGCGAAAATGCCAAAGAGCTAGCCATGTTTCTATCCCAGCATGATAGCATCGAGAAAGTAATTTACCCACACTTGCCATCGCACCCGCAATACGAGTTGGCCAAAAAGCAAATGAAACTTGGTGGAGGAATTGTTACCTTCATTATCAAAGGAGGCTTAGAAAATGGCAAAAAGTTCTTAGATGCAAACCAACACTTTTCCTTTACCGCCAACCTGGGAGATACTCGCACCATAATTACCCACCCTGCTTCCACGACCCATTCAAAACTAACAGACAGTGAAAGACAAATGGTGGGAATAGAGCCTGGCACAATTCGCATATCAACAGGCCTGGAAAATATACAAGATATAATTGCAGAAATAAATAATATGCTATCTAAAGTATGAAAGTTTTCATCCATCTGTAACGGGTGGTTTAAACCACCTGTTACAGATAGGAAAGCTGTTTTATAAAGGATGTTCTAAGCACGCTGCAACAGTTTGAAAGCAATGTTACGACCCAGACCTTGCTGCATTGCCAAATTGATCCAAATGGCACAGAGTTGTTCCAAAAGCAGCACTTTGTCATCTCCTCCGAAATTATAACATTCTGCAAATCCAAGATCTTTAGCCAACTGAACAGCAATTTCTTTTCCCTTTACACTATTGCCAGCGACAAACATATCCGCCACAGCATTGGAATAAGAAGGATTTTGCATATTCTCAACACCGGTGCTATTGAAGCATTTTACGAGATTAGCTTTCGTCAAATCCTGTAAAGCTGCAAAAGCAGTCGCATATGGTTCTGGTTTCTTAAATACAGAGTTGCTTGTGTCTATGATAATTTTTCCAGGCAACTCCCCAATCTGTTTTGCAATACCGACAGCGGAATGAGCCGGAGCTGCGTATACTACGACATCCGTATTTTTTAGGCTTTCGTTAATACTTATAATCTCTATTCCTTCTTTGCGAAAATCCTGTAATTTTTCTGCATTGGTATCTCTTGCAGCAATAGCGATTTGATGTCCACAAGCGTGCCATTTACGCAGCAAACTGCTTCCCACATTCCCGTGTCCAATCATTGTAATTTTCATAGTTTCTCCTGCCATAATTCTCTGTTCCAACCCAAACAATACAAGTGGAAATCCATATTAATTTTCG
>JBCCIA010000328.1:0-7114 GCA_039028475.1 Spirochaetota bacterium
AAAGTCCATCGAAATGATAATATAACTCACCCAGCCTATCAGAGCAACCTTAGCAATCGACTTGAGCAGATTGAAAATAGTTTGCCGCGTTGGGAGAACTTTCTTAAAGTTCGGGGTAATTTTCTTAAAATTAAACGCTACCGCTTTTGGGCTAAACATAAAACCTACCTGTACCAAACTGCCAACCAAAGCGGTGATAAAGGTAATCAACAGCATCGGCGCTAATAGAGTAAAAATATCCTCCGAAGCAACCCGAAATAGACGTACAAAACTCTCTACTGTAAATTGCTCATATTGTTTTAAGTTTGTAAAATATTTTTTTATAATTAGCAAAGAATTTATAAAAATATGATTGCCCAAGAAATACATAGCAATTACACCCACGATGAGTACCAGAGAGCCGGGCAACTCCTGCGACTTAGGAATATTGCCTTTCTCAATTTCTTCCTTACGCCTTCTCTCGCTGCCCTCTTCGGTACGTCCTTCGTCCTCCGCTGCAAACAATTGCAGGTCAATGCGGGGGTAGATTTCCATTTCTTTCGGGAGCTTGTGCATTTTTTAGTTGGGCCATTCCTGCAAGAATAGATTCAAACGGTCAAAGGAAAGGTCGATACTTAAAATCATCTGTTCAACGATAAATGGTGTTATGGATATCATAACTAATAAACCAATCACAATCCGTGCCGGGAAACTCAATTGCAAAATATTCAATTGTGGAGCTGCCTTCCCCATGAGAGCTTCTGCAATCGAGACCAATATCAAAATTCCCATTACGGGCAGAGAAATCTTAAAAGCGACGACAAACATAGCACCGATGGCATACTCAAACGTTTTCATTATACCCTGGTTCACTTGATTTGTAAAGTCGATAATTCTAACTTTTTCAAAAGAATAGCCCAAAGATTCGATCATGGTGCGGTGTGCTCCAATGATGAGAAACAACATCATACCCAACATATTTTTCAGCATACTGATAACGGGTAGGCTGGACTGGCTCACTGGGTCTAGGACTTCGGTATAACCAAAACCTATTTGCACACTGAAGTATTGCCCTGCCATCTGGAAACCAGCAAATATGATACTTAGCAAGAAACCCATGATCACACCAATTAGCACTTCGACGATGATCAATAAATAAAAGGCTCCCACCCCAGCAGGAACGGCAGGCATGTATTGCGAACAAACGGGAAAGAGAATGAGAGTGATCAAAAAAGCCAGAGCCATTCGGATCTGGATCTTTACCGCAGCAGAAGCAATAATAGGCGCTGTATTGAACAATGCTGCTATCCGGGCAAACATCAGCATGAATACCTGGAAATGATTGGTAAAGGCTTCAATCATATTTTTTCAATCATCAAAAACATAGTCAAAGCATAGTCACTCATCACACGTACAATCCAGGCTGCAAAGATAATGATTACCAGAAACACGGCAAAAATTTTGGGAACCAAAGCTATGGTAGGGTCCTGGATAGAAGTCGTTGTTTGCAGCACACCAATAAAAAGTCCCATTGCCAAAGCGGTCAAAAGGATGGGGGCCGCCACTTTAATAGTCACAAATAGGCTTTCGCGCAATAAAACAATTACATCCACTTCGGTCATCGATAACTCCTAATCAATTCATACACCAAAAGGTTCCAGCCGTCAATCAGAACAAACAAAATCAACTTAAAAGGCAAACTAATCATAACAGGCGGCAGCATCATAAGACCCATCGACAGCAGAGTCGCCGCGACAATCAAGTCTATAATCACAAACGGAATAAACAGGTAAATCCCTATGATAAACGCTTTTTTCAATTCCGAGAGCATAAAGGCTGGTACCAGAACATAGGAAGGAACGTCTTCGTATGACTTAACGTTTTTTACTTTGCCAATTTTTAAGAATAAAGCCACATCCTTGGTTCCAGCCTTACCGATCTGGCGGATCATAAACTTTCGGATGGGTTGCATCGAGCGCTCAAAGAAGGTTGTAGTATTGATCTTGCCTTTGGTATACGGTGTGAATGCCTTTTCATTGATAACTTTGATGGTAGGTGCCATAATGAAAAATGTCATAAACAACGCCAAACCCATCATGACCTGGTTTGGTGGAAGGTTTTGGATAGCAAGAGCCCGCCGGACAAAGTCCATCACGATGACGATCTTGGTAAAGGATGTAACCGACATGATAATCGCAGGAGCCAAAGATAGAATGGTTATTAAGAAGAGGATAGTTAGAGAAAGGCTGGTTTCCTTCGGACCCTTAGCCTCCGAAAGATTGAAGTTCAAATTGGGGATTGGAAAACGACTGCCGCCACCTGCACCTCCGGCGTCTTGGGCAAAAAGGGAAACACCGCCCCAAAATAAGAGTAAAAAGGCAATAAGAGCAAAGATTCGTTTACGCCTAGCTGTCATAAATTACGAAACCTCACCATCCTGTGATTTTTTACGACTGGCGGTACGCGGCTTCTTAGTAGATCCAGAAAGATTACTGCGTTCCTGTTTCATTTTTTCCAACCTCTCCATCTGTCTCAGTTTGATTTCATTCATCATATCTTCTTGGAATTCGCTTTCGCTGTTTTTCTGTGTTTCCGGTTTGGAACGTTCCGCCTGGTTTGGTTTGCTGCCCTGTGAAAAAGCAGCATTTTGTTTGATGTTTGTCACCAGTGATTCTAAAAAGTTCACAGCCACCGGCTCATGCTCATCGCGTTTCAGCAAAATTTTTTCTTTGGTCTCAGAGGCTGTAATTTCCTTTATCAAGTTGATACTACTGTCTGAAACGCCTAGGAGCAACAGGTCTCCTTCTACCTCAACAATCTGCAGTTCTTTGTTAGTTCCTAAGCCAAGATTTGCCAGCACGCGCATAGAACCCTGCACCGGGTATTTTGCATTGCGATTTTGTGAAATAAAGCGCAAGATGTAGTACATAGCACCGAGTAAAATGCCAAATACTATGATGATTTTCAGCAAGACCCAAATTAAACTGGAGCCACCGTCCTGGTTTGCACGAATTTTCTCTTCAATAGGATTCTTTTTTGGGTTTGCTGGAGTGTTACTAGTATCACTAGGTGATTTTTTTTCAGGTTTAGGAGTTTTCGCTGGAGTTTCTTTTTGTTCTTTTTCAATCCCCAGTTCTTTTTTGAGAATATCATTCATTTCCTCCGTTTGTTCCTGCCCCCAAAGCTGAGAAACAAAGGAAAAAATTGTAAAAAGTAGAATAAGTGGAAGAATTCCCTTTTTTAACTGATTATGTCTCATAAAACCCAATTTACCGCAATACACAAATTAGAATAGTAAAAAAAATCGGGTTTTTTGTACAGAAAAAATCCGGGGATCTTGCCAATCCCGTTATTTTATTTTCCTTCTGTCTTGATTCGATCCGTAGGACTTACAATATCAGTGACCCGAACACCAAAGTTTTCATCAATCACCACAACCTCACCTTTTGCAATAAGCTTACCATTGACAAGTAAGTCGACGGGCTCACCGGCCAACTTATCCAACTCAATAATAGAACCTTCCCCCAATCCTAGAATATCTTTGATGTACATTTTGGTTCGTCCCAGCTCTACCGTAAGAGCCATCTGCACATCCATCAAAAGATTGAGATTGCCACCACCTTGTGGGTTTCCTGCCGTTGACAACGAAGGAAAACCAACACTCTTAATTCCAACAGCTGGTTGTTGCTGCTGGACACCAGGATTTACCGAAATACCACCATCGGGTTGCATAGTCATAGCTCCTTGCACTTCCATCTGCTGCGCCGGTTGTTGGGCAGGACTTTTCCTTGCTAGGGAAACAATATCTTCTGCTGTTTTTAAAACGATTATATATCTGAGTTTGACTGTAGGGATGCCATCAATGTCTAAATTAGCAGAAACTCTTACCAGTTGTCCTCCATCTGGTAACGACACATCATTCGCAGAAGCTGCCATTTTTGCTTCCGTAGCAGAATTTGTAACGATAATTCCCAGTCTTTGTTGGAGTTGTGCCGTGACAGAAGATAAAAGTGGATCGATCACATTGCGTAGAGTATTCATCTGGCTAGCGTCCAAACCACCTTGGGACATACCGCCCATCATGATACTGACAATTTTGGATGCACTGTCTACTTGTAAAAGGGTTACAAAGTCCCCACTTAGGGATTGTCCTAAAAGTTTTCCAGAAAAACAGACAAGGTTGTCACCGATCTCTCCTTTCAGTTCATTTGGCTTCAAAGCTTCCGTCTGGATAGCGGAAAATTTGACCCCTTTGGAAAGAACTGCACTCAATGTGGAGGCAGCTATGTTAAAACCATTGCCATAAATATCCGATAAGAGTTCTTTATCCTTTTGCGACATAGCTGGAACTATAGAGCTTCCAGCAGAATCTCCGCCATTGTTGTCAAAAGGACTGTCATCAGCTCCGAGTAACAGAGCATCTATTTCATCTTGAGAAAGTGAACCTTCTCCCATATCGTTTGCTTCTCCAGATAGGTTTTTGAGGCATTTTGTAACAAAACAACCCCTACTCCTTACTCTATCGTCACTTTTATAAATTCGGATGAATTATTTTATGATATATGTACTGTTTTCTGTGAAAAGAAAGAGACCTGAAAATGAATAGATCGTTCCCAGGGTGGATCGAAGGGAACAGAAAGCTCTTTTAAAATATGCTCTAAGAATCATATCTCAAAGAGTTCTCAAAGTTTTGTTTGTGGTGCCTGAGTTCTGCTTCGTCTATGACATAGGGTTGTATAGCCGAGATACATAAAGTATTTGTCTTGGATGAAATTGCGAGTGTTTTCGTATATTTCCAAATCAATACTCTGCTCTTTGATGGAATTACTGCTGCTATCCGCGAGCTTTTCGTAGAAGTAGAGAAAGGATTGGTGGCAGTGTTGCGAATCGTCGAGGTTGCGTAGAGAAACCAGGAGGAGTAAAAAAACACTCGACAACTCCCCAGTACCTACAAATATTTACCTATGCACTTTACTTTCCAAAGGAGAGCACTCATACGAAAATAACCAAGAAGTGAAAAAGCTCTCAGCCCGGCAAAGACCGCTAAATCATACCCGGACTGAGAAACCATACCCGAAGGTACAAGAAAAAGTCTGTGTACTCTCAGTACATGGTCAAGCCTTTTGTATCTTCGGGAAACCAAACCAATAACAGGAGATTTCTCGATGAATCCACAACCAGATCTAGACTATCTAATAGGCGTATTGAACCGCCTTTCCATATTTGTACAACGTTGCCACGAAGCAGAAAAATACTCTGCCCAAAGACGCAGGCGCTACCACGACACAGCACAAGATCAGATTCGCTACCTGCAAGACAGCCTAAACTTCTTACTCAGCGACTGGAACTAGCCACAAACCAACACCTTCTCTGAGAAAGAAATTTTTCAAACCTCAGAGAAGGTCATAAACTAAAACCTAAAAAAACTCCTCCGATACTTTCCTGAAACCTATACTAACACTAGAAGAGGTTCAGAATGTTAGAAATATGGATCAAATTTAGAAATTCTATAGTAATCGGTCTTGGTTTAAGTATCGGGATAGGCATGGGTTACCTTTGTGCTGTCTCAATAGGAACACTCAACACATTCTCGTCAGGTAGCGTGATTAGCTCTTCGCAAGTTAACAGTAATTTTACCACACTCAAAACGGCTATTGAACAAAATATGGTTCCTGTAGGGACTATTGTTTCTTATGGAGGTTCAATAGCACCGACTGGCTTTCTACTCTGCGACGGGAGTGAAGTTTCTCGCACAACCTATGCTGATTTGTTCAATGCCATTGGCACAACATGGGGAAGTGGAGATGGTTCTACTACATTCAATCTACCAGACACAAGAGCAGCTAGCCCTACAGGAGCAGGGACATCTACTGCCTATACAGAAAATGAAACACTAAGCCTAGGCTCCAAAATTAATGACCAATTCCAAGGATTTGACATAAGCAATGGAGAGAGAGGACGTGATTCTTTGGGAGGACCTTTTGCTTATTTTACAGCAACGAATACTATTAACTCCTCACAAGGAAAAGTTCATACTAGCTTTACATCAAATGGAACAAACGGTACTCCGCGCGCAGGCAGTGTGACTAAAGGAAAGCAATTCGTGGTAAATTTTATCATCAAATACTAAAAAAACACATCCGATACTTTTTTCTTGGCAATACTAACCTAGGAGGATAGATCAATGCAACAAGAATTACTCGCTACATTTAAGAAGTCTTTGCTAAAAGGCATAGGTTTAAGTTTAGGTGTTGGTATCGGCCTAACTGCCAGCTACCTATTTGCCGTCTCTGTGGGAACACTCAACACATTCTCGTCGGGTAGCACGGTTAGCTCTTCACAGATCAACAGTAATTTTACCACACTCAAAACTGCGATTGAAAGCCTTAACACAGAGGTACAAACAAATCTAACAACTAGCCTCAGTCTAGTCCCTACAGGAACCATTCTACCCTATGCCGGTGCCACAGCTCCTACTGGTTACTTACTTTGTGACAATAGTCCAGTATCTCGCACTACGTACGCCGATTTATTCGCAGTGATTGGCACCACTTGGGGAAGTGGAGATGGTTCTACTACATTCAATGTGCCAGATGCAAGAGCGGCTAGCCCAACAGGAGCAGGGACATCTACCGCCTATACGCAAAACGAAACATTGAGTCTAGGCTCTAAAATCAATGATCAATTCCAAAGCTTTGAAATGACCTCAACGGGAAGTGTATGGCTCGCAGGCCTAAGCTCGGGTTCATGGGACATTGGTGCTGGATCTCCAGGAGGAGTAGGCGATAATTCTGCCCTATTGAATGACAGCAGGTTAGGACAAACATTCACAGCTAAAGGTTCAAACGGCACACCACGCACAGGAAATGTCACAAAAGGAAAACAATTTGTAGTAAACTTCATCATCAAATACTAAAAGATTCACCCGATACTTTTTCCTTTGCAATACTAATTCGATAGGAGAAACTAAATATGCAAGAAGTATGGATTAAATTAATAAAGTAGCACTTTTTTTAAATAAAACTTACCGGTTGTACGATCATTAAATTATCACACAAAAAAATCAAACAACCGGCACCTTCATGAGTATTTTAATTCCCCATATAATCAAGCAATTTTCCTTAACCTGTTTATC
>JBCCIA010000329.1:0-7105 GCA_039028475.1 Spirochaetota bacterium
AATTAATAAAGCAGACCTGTGGTTTATGCAATTTCTTCTTTTGTTCCTCAGTAAGCTCACCCCATTTTACATGGTTCCAAGAAATGCTACAATGTTGTAGAAATAGTAAGATTATCAGTAAGCAATAAAAAGATTTGTGAAACATAGATTAAAGAAACCCTCTTTTAAAGTTAAACGATTTTATCATATTCAAATCACAACCTAACAGAATCTATTTAAAAAATTAGTAGACAAATTTTCTTTTCCACAGAAAGCTATCCAAATCCGTTCTTTAGGAATGTATTATGTGAAATAAGAGCCAAGTGAAAAGCTCTCAGCCCGGCAAAGGTCTGCAAACTAATCCCGGACTGAGAAACATACACCAATGGTGCCCTTTTAGGTTTGTATGCTAGTACATCTAGTCAAGCCTTTTGTGTACCCTTGTGTGATCTCTAAATTTTTGAACAAACTGGAGGTTCCGCATGGAACAACAACACATGGATGATTTTGATTTAAAGGCTCTCTTAGACCGCCTCACCGTCTGTATTGACAGGCTCAGCAAACACCACGTCTATTCCCGCAGACGCCGTATCCGTTACCATAAGCTCGCACATGCGATTATAAAGCGTATTCGCTGGGAATTGGAAGAGTAAGGAAAACAGCTTCATCACAGAGGAGGGAGTAGCTCTGTGGTGAGGTTTATGAGTTAGGATTTATACATTAGATAATATGTATACTCAACCATACTTATTTTCTACTCGCCAAAATCTCCTATTAACTCCTTTTGGATCTTACATGTATTCCCCAGAAGATTTTTTTACAACGCTCAACAACCCAGAAACGCAGAACTCAGCTCTCAACTTCTTAGGCCAGGTCGTGGTCAAACAGCACAAAAGCATCGTCGCCAGCTTCCTGGAGATCATCAAAGCCCCAGACAATATCGAGGACACCAATACATTCGCTTCTCTACTGGTAGACCTGAAAAGCGACCAATTCCTACCAGCACTCATCGACGAAATCGCCAAGGCAACCCCGGGCAAAGAGACCTGGCTCGCCGACTACATGTACGCCTTAGAAGCCCTCCTCGACAAAACCGACATGTACTACCCAGGCCCCGAATCCTTTGTCAGTTTGCTGGGAGATTGGATGTTTTCCACCGGTGGCGGCGAAATCGCTTGGAAATCCTCAGGCATCCTCGCCAATCTGGACAACGAATCCTGCCTACCCTACCTCAAACGTGGCGTCAAAGACACAAGCTTCTTCCACCTAGTACGCAGCAATTGCCTGCAGGGACTCGTCAATAAATATGGAGCCGAGCATATCGAACTCATCCAATCCTTACAAAATGATAAAGACGAAGACTTCCGCGAAGCCGTACTGGACTGTCTCGACTACCTAGAGCAAAGGAGCTAACATAGCTGGGTGCCCAACATCCCCAGAAAAAATCTTTTTTTAATAGCCAAATATACAGCGTGATCTAGCGATAGCAGTAGCATATTAGAAAAAAGATATACAGATGGCTCTTGCAAATTTATTCTATTTCTCTACCTATTCCCTTGGCAGATTCCCCGTACTGCTCTTTAGTTTGATCATTGCAATCTACCTACTCCTACACCCGGATCGCTCCAAGCAAAGCCGCACCGCAGGAATCTACTTCCTTATCGCCTTTTTCTTCCACTTCGGATTTTTCTGGGCATACTCCGTCTACCACCCCATAGGCTCTGCTGGCTACTACCTAACTGCCCTCTCCCCCTTTGCCATTGCCATGCTGGTACAATTTGCCTATCGCTTCCCCAAAGACACCAAGCCGAAAGAACGCAGATTGATATTCTGGATAAGTATGTCTCTCGCACTATGTGCATTCCTAGACTATTGCTACTTCGCCTATAAGGCTCCGATATACCTAGGAACCTCTGGCTATGGCAGCGGCTATGTGTCTCGTCTGGTTCCGTATATAAGCATTGTCTTATTTGTATGGACTATCACAATTTTTCTACGCAAAACGTTCTACCACTCACGCACCTTCTATGCCGAAACACAGACACGCCTACAACACCTCTGGCAACCGGGTGGCAAAGAGGCGCTCACCTGTAGAAATTTTTCACTCGTGGTACTATTCGAATTCATCAATACTGGAATGATGACATCCGGAATGCTATTTCGTAGCTTTGACTACGTCGAACTCATCACCTATATGAACTTCTCGTTTTTCTTTATCTACTCTATCTATGTGATTCTATTCCTACGCTACCTGAGTGGTTCGACACCCATCTCCTTCAAAATTATTAACTTTAGTTTACTGTCTTCACTCATACTACTTGTCTTTGCAGGCAAGATCCAATCCACACATAGCAAACGACATTTTGATTCACAGAGAAAACAAGAGATCCAAACTGCCCTCTCTTATATAATACAAGCCAACGCAGAACAAGAACTGCAAAAAATCTCACACCTGGAGTTCGTGATAGATTGGCAAACAGAAGAAAGACGCAATGTACTCTACCAGAAAACACAACTTAACTTTCCACGAAAGTTCAACCTCTGGCAACGTCCACCCGGACTGGTAGAGTTCCACGAAAAACAATTCCACCGTTCGCTTGCAGAACTAAAGAAAAACCAGTACCAAGAATACTACACCCGCTTTGCAAATAAAAACATCCAATTCTATACAGTAAGCCACAACGACTCGCTGTACAGCTTTGGTTTCCATTACTTCCAATACCGACAATACATGCATCCACAGATCTTGAGTCTGTTTTCTCTCTTCGCCTATTGCTTAGTGACTAACTTTGTCTTCCTACCGCTCATACTCGCAAGAAATTTTAGCAAACCTTTACAACAGATCCTCACTGATCTCTACCAAAAAACCGAATTTCTCCTCCTTCCTTCCAACAAACGAAGCCTCAAAAATGAAATCGAAATCTTAGAAGAAACCTTGCAACAAGTGCAAGAGGATATCGAAGAAAAGAAAAAACTGCAAAAAGAAAACCTACTCCTCAAGGAAAAGATGCAGGACAAACAGACGGAAAGTGAAAAGAAAACGGATGAAAAAGAGATGAGTTCTAAGAATGTGGAAAAAATCCAAACTATCAAGGATTACCTGCAAGACAACTACCAATACGAACTCTCTCGCGAAGGACTCGCCGCAATGGTAGACCTAAGCCCCAGCCGCCTCGGAAAATACTTCAAGAAAGAAACAGGCTACAAAATCAACGAATATACCAACTACCTTCGTATAAAAAGTGCCTCTGAACTATTGCAAAACAGTAATAAAACAGTTTTAGAAATTGCCTTTGAAGTGGGCTTTGAATCCCTACGAACTTTCAACCGTGTGTTCCAAGAAGCTAAGCACACAAGTCCCAAAAAATTCCGTCAGGATATCCAAACTACCGCTAATGAATAAGCTTAAAAACGAAAGCGTCTCTCATAAGAAAAGTGAAAACCAATGTCCGGTGTGGCTGCATAGGTGAGAAAGTTTTCAATTACCGCAAAACTCGCCTGTGTGTCCTCTTTGCGATAATTAATAACAAAAGCAATCTGATGCGTAGGCTCAGACAAACGGCCAAAATCTAAAATGGGAGAACTGTAAAATACATACTCGGCGCTAAACATCCAATGCTGCCAATGCAAATCTAGAGCTGGCCGCCACACACTCTGCTCACCACGCAAACGCAAGAAACGGTACTGCTTCACCTGGTACCAATTATAAGCAATCCCCAAACGAGCATTGAGAAGCCTGGGGATTAATTCCCGCTGCAAAACAACAAACAGAGAAGTGTCAAAACCTGGGTTGGCTGCCAAAGTGGGAGCTGGGATTGGTAGACGGTACTGCATACCGAGTTTCACGCGCGAGAAAAAACCTCGCAAGCGAAAGTCTTGTTCCACAAAAACACGCGGATTGGAAGGTCCCATTGTTTGTTCACCAGAGATAACAATCTCTTCTGTGTCATTTGGATACAAATAGGGAAAGTAAAGCTCTACCAAAGCTCTCTGCACCTGCCCATTGAGAAATTTCACAGCTACCGGCGGGTCATAACTCTTACGTGGATAAATTCTCTCTTGCGTAACCCTTAGATAATAAGCCTCCAGATTTGGGTCAAATAGCAAATAGTACTGTCCCAAAGGTTCATAACTGACATTGAACGTGTTGCGTTTGTAGCGGTCACGCTGGGCATTGGTCACTCCAGTATAATTGTGAAACTTTTCAATAGAGAAATCTAAAATCCCACCACCGCGAGATACCAATGGTAGGCTAAATCCAAGCTGCATAGTTTTTGAAACAGCATAACGAAAATGTGGTTCAATTTGTATTTCTTCCCCATCAATGGTGAATTGATTGTCCTGGATCGACCAAACATTCATCCATTGCAAGTTTGCACGTAAGAAAAAATTATCTTCTCCCGGATGCTGGTTGTCTAATGGCAATAGTGGTGTGCGAATGGTTTGAAAGGTTACTCCGTAGGGAAAATCAATGAAAGCAGTGAGAGAAAGGGGGAAGCACAAGAGTAATGTACAAACCCCCAAAGAAATCTTTTTCGGGATGCAAAGCATTTAGCTTGTTAACGACAGAGCAGCCCGATTCCCTTCAACCAAGCTCCTTGGTTGCCCTTGATACCTACCGCGGTTTTACCAGATGGACAAGAAATCGCAGGACTTTGCAACTTACCTTTCCTATCCCAACCTCCCACGGGGCCACTGGAACTACCATCTTTGCAGGTAATCTGTAGCCTATCAATAGACTTGTGAAAGCCAAATGCCCAGGCTTCTAACTTTTGGATAGAGTTTCCCCTACCCTTACAGACAAATGATTTAGGCCCATTACCACTTATAGAACCCAAATCGCCGGTTTCTTTGCCATTGCTACAGATTCCGCGTACCCTATCAACAATCATACCATAATGCCACTTCAAACCAATCAGTTTACCAGAAGAACAATACTCTTCTTCCAAAGTATAGTTATCGTCACCGTGAAAAGTTGTTCCTCCTTCCTGGCTATCATCATCATTACTAGGAGGATCTGGAATATGTTCCTCTTCGATAACTTCCCTAGCCTCGGAAGAATATACGCTCAATTGCAAAGAGGAGGAATTACAACTGGGAATCGTATTTCCTGACTGCAATGCAGGAGAAGGAATATAAGCCCAGCCAACTCTACCTTTACCGAGAGAAACCATTTCATCTTGCTCTCCCCAACCTGCATTCTCTACAACTTTAGTTTTATCCAAAGGCCTACCATCGACATCGATTTCTCGCACATAATATGTATGGGGTACACGGTAGCTCTCATCGTTTGTATCGTTACCATCTTTGATACGTTTCATTTCTCCATATCCCAAAAGGTAACGATTTTTGCCAAGTCGGGTCAATTGTGGGTAAGAAAGATAGGTATTGCGTTTTTTGACAATCCATTTGATCTTTTTCTTTACCTTGCCTCTTTTGGAAAATCGTACCAGACCAATGGCCGTTCCAGGGAATTTGGGATATTTGCTCTCCGCACGCAAACGCCCCGGTGCTCCCACTACAACTCCAAGAAAACCACCATCCGCCAACGGTAACAATTTAGCGGTTCCTCCCTTAGAACGTATGCTGCCTACATTATTAGTATAACCAAATTCTTTTGAAGCTTTACCCTCCGGACGAAACCAAAACCCAGTAAACTGACCCGATTTACGTGTTTCACTATAATCGGTTCCACATAACATGGCATACTTTTGCGTATAAGGATTAAAAGCAGGACGGTTGAATGTGGTGTGTCCTGTACCACAGGCCCAATAGTAACCACGCCGAGTCATATCGTAGGAGCCTTGCTTCATCACCAAGAAGGCATCAGCTTCATGACATTGTCCCCTTGGATCTACCACACGGCTCTTAATAGCCACACCATAGGTCTTATCACTTCCCATACGTAAGTAATTATTACCGTATTCCCAGCTATAATCTACAGCTTTGTGTAAGAGAATCTTCTTAGGTTTGCTGTGGATATCGCCATTCTTCCACTCATACATCCACATCGAAAGTTTGGCACATTTGGGTTGGGTCATCCAATCCTTGTTGGGGTGCTTCGCCAATGCATTGACATCATAATCCCTATCACCATACTTTCTCCGGCAGAGAGCTGCTATAGTCCGGCAGTCGTCGCTAACGGCAATCCCCTCCATCCACACACATTCGGGAAAGTGCCTGGTTTTGCCTACCGGCAGTAATTTGCCGCTCGCTTCGTCATAACGAGACTCTAAAATAGCTCCCGAAGAAGGGTCTGGCTTGGGATGCTTGGCATTTTTTCCCAATGAGAAAGAGGCAAATAATTTAGGAGCTTTGCTTTTGGTCTTACAAGAAGCAAAATACATCCTACGTGGGACAACAGCAGCAGGGTGGTAGTGCAAATAACGTATTGTCCACTCATGCTCACAACAAGTTGGTTTTCCTGCTGGAAGAGATTGTACCAGAGTATGAACGAAATTTGTCTGCTTATGAGTAGAGCGAGAGTATAACGCAAAAGTAAGCAATGCAAAAACGAATCCAAAAAGTAACAAATAATGCTTTTTTTTCATAACTGAACCTCATAATTTTAATTCACACTTCCGTTGGACTTATTAGTTGAACCTGCAATAATATAAAGCTGTCTAAATACCTTTAGCGAAATAAATATCTAGCATCTACTTTACTTTCAATACTAATTATTTCGTTGTACTGTAAAAAATGAGTTAATTCTTTGACTGGCTTTTGCAAAGTAGGATGAATGACCGATGGTGCAATTTCTATCAATGGAACTAACATAAAGTCTCTTTTAAGTAAACCCATATGAGGAATGACAAGATCTGCTTCTTGGATCATTTGCTCCCCGTACAGTAACAAGTCCAAATCAATGCTCCGGGGTCCATTTTTTATAGTATGTTTCCGACCCAAAATATGCTCAATTTCTTGAGTTTCCTGCAATAATTCATGGGGTGACAACGCTGTCTTCCCACCAACAACAATATTTAAAAAAAATGCTTGGTCTTCTATACCCCATGGCCGTGTTTTATACCAAGAAGAAACCTGTGTCAAAGTAAATTCAGGTAACTTTTTTAAAAGTTCTAAGCAATGTTTTATATTTTGTTTAGGTTCTATATTGGAACCAATTGCG
>JBCCIA010000330.1:0-7084 GCA_039028475.1 Spirochaetota bacterium
GGAATTTTTCCAAAAAGCAGTATTTCACTTTCATCAAAACGAAATTTCTCAATCGCGTGAATGGTTTGAGAGAGTACTTGCGATCAATCCTGGATGTGAAGTCTCTAAGATTTATCTAAAAAGATGTAATAGAGAAAATAAAAACCTGTCCTAAAACCAAATTACAAGCTCTTGCAGCTTGTCTTTTACATAAAATATACAAACTGTTTCATTTAGGATGGATACTAATTACATTGGGTATTTTCCATTTGGTATAATTTTTTTGATTCCAGTATAGTTTTTCGGAACCACTGCTATCATTCGTTTCCCAAATTCCATAGTTAGTGTATCGGAATTTATTTGCTTTAATATCCATACAAGCTGGAGGTCCACCATCTAGATTGAGGACAAATTCTAAATCTAAAGCCTTTAAAGATTTTAAGAAGCTACCCAATCTGTACAATGAGAAAAATCCTCCCATTGTATTGCCAATGACAATATAGCCTTTTTTATCTATGCCAATAAAAGATCTTGTAGCTCTCCATTGGGGATTTTTTTTAGCCCTTACTCGTCCTTTTGCATCAAGTAGTATGGGATAAGATACAATAGCCGTTTTATAACCCAGACTTTTAAGATAGCTTTTTTTGATTTTCTTACTTCGCCCTGAAAAGTCGATATATTTTGCTAGTGGAAGTCGCCTCTTTACTGGTTCAGAGAGAAAAATTCCATGTGAGGAAGGATAGCCGTCGTTTCCTTTAAATCTACCATTTTCCAATATAGGTGTCAACTGGGCTCCATATGGTTTGCGCTTATAGTACGAAGCATTGATTACAGCGAGTGCATTTAATCTTTTTCGCCAATCTTCGATAGTATAACGGGTTGGATCATTCCACACATTCACTCTATATTTTTGCGGATCGACTTTGACAATTTGGATCTTATCGTATAGTTTCTCATGAAAATATACGGCAACATTCGTTTCAAAAAAACCAACCATTGGTTCTGACCATTGGATGCTTCCATGTTGTGGAATCTCATTGGGGTATTGGATTGCAAGATCATTACTGGCAATAGGTATTATTTGTTCTCTTTCTTGCTTTAGGCTTGTCTTGGGTGCGTCTGGATCAAAGCAACTTGTTACGATACAAACTACTACAAGCAATATTCTTTTGAAAAATTCTTTTCGTTTCATTTAGAATCCAAATTTTTATAACAGGCTGCCCTAAAACCAAACTACAGACTCTTGCCTTCTACATAAGAATAGATAGTTTTTGGGACACGCTGTAAATATTATTCTTTTGTCTACTGAGCATTTTTCTTCGTGTCTATTTTTGTGAAAAACAAGCCCAAAACCCTAGCTGTTTCTACTCAGTATAAAAGTAAAGCTATTTCTAAATATGATGTAAAGTACTTGAAAACCTGGAACCCTTTGCTGAGGTGGTAATCAATATGAGGAAGCGAGGTATAGACTGGCTTTTATAGCACCTTGGGATAGTGAAAAGGGAAATAGTATGAATATAAAAATTATTTTACAGAGGACATTCAAAGATCCAACCTATGCTGGTTTTGCACATTGGCAGAACGTAATTGCTTTTTTTATTTTTACTTCGTGTTTAGCTTTGAGTTTGGAAACTGTTCCTGAGGTTTATACGGCTTATCCTCAAACTTTTAGAGCTCTTGAATGGTTATCTGTAGTTATTTTTACTGTCGATTATTTTGGTAACTTGCTACTTTCTGAAAAGAGATTGAAATATGCATTTACTTTTTGGGGAATCGTTGATTTGGTTTCTATTTTACCTTCGTATCTCATGTGGTTTAACCTGACTGCTCTAAGAGGAACCAAGGTGCTACGCTTGCTACGGGTAGCTAGGGTTCTTAGGGTTTTAAAACTGACCAGATCGGCAGTTAACCAATCACAACAGGCTAGCGAAAAAGAAATAAATCCTATTGTAGCTAACTTAAAAATTTATTTTATTATCTTTTTTTCTGTATTGATGATTTCTAGTACTTGCATGTACTATTTTGAAGGTGGTTTGTATACGCCCGATGCAATCAAAGCTGGGCAGAAACTCTTGGATCGCAAAGTTAGCAATGGCATATCTGCTGAAAAGTTTGTTCCTAAAGATCCTATTACTAAGATTCCTATTCCAGAGGATAAAAGGTATTATACATCCATTCCTGCATCTATGTGGTGGTGTATCACTACGTTAACGTCAACAGGTTATGGTGATATGTACCCTTCTACGGCTATTGGGCGTTTTATTGCTGCTCTTACTATGTTTAGTGGTCTTGTTCTTTTTGGTATTCTACTAAATATAATTAGTAAAACAATTATGGTCGTGCTCTTTGGAGAGTCTTTGTAACATAAGAGTAATTGTAGTTGTCTACCGAAAAAGGTAGGCGGCATGGTTTTTAGGCTTTTACCTAACTCACTTGTACTTGGGGAAAATGACTTTACCTGTGGATTCAACAAAAGTTTATAAGTTCAAACCTCCGCATGAGGAATCACCGGTTGCAGCTTCCTCTACAAGCATATTTCGTTATAAAAAACAATTTCATTTGCATGGGCAGGATACCCAGCACCTAGGTGGTGCCCAAGTTTGTATAACACCGGCACCTATAGGCCAAGTTATTGTTTCTATTGATTCTGAGAATATACCTTCGCACTACTTAGAACCTTTTGCAGAAGTGGTGTATGATATTGCAGAAACAGGGATTTATGGCCAGCGACCTTACTGTGGTTTCTCTATTACTTTGCTGAAAAGTTGGGAAGACCCCTCACTGCCATTGGAGAGACACCAGCATATTTGGAGACGCGTTAGCGTGGATGGGCTCACTGCATACCAAATGGATGGTGTTCGTTTTCCTCGTTATCCAGTACTCGTACCAACTACGAAATTGTCTGCTTTCCCACTTTCCGAACGAATCACCATTAGTTACGATCATCTCGATCAGTCTCCCTCTGCTGAATGCGTAGGGGGAGTTTGTCTTTTATTGCATCCTTTTAAAAAATTCATTCATGCAGAAAAGCCTGAAATAAAACATTGGTTTATTGAGTTGATTTCTGGAAACGAAAGAAGAAGTCCTTGGGCAATGGCAGTGTATGAGTCTTTGAAAGAATTACAATGTTTGTGGACTCTCCCAGCATGTTCTATCATTCTATTCAATATGATCAGCAATCCAACAGATAGTAGCACTAGAGCTTTTCGATTCGCTACACAAGGGGCTTTTGAAATTTGTTTAAACTCCCTTTTAGAAGAATAATCTGTTGTTTTCCTTATGTACCAGCCTAGAGTCATTACTGTAACTTTCAATCCTGCGATTGATAAAACACTCATCATTCCGGGGTTTGCAAAAGAAAAGATAAATCGTGTGAGAAGCGAACATATGCAAGCAGGAGGAAAGGGAGTCAATGTTGCATCTTTGTTGGGTGATTTTGGGTTTGTGGTAGAAGCCACCGGCTTTTTAGGCAAAGTAAATGCTAAGATATTTGAAGAGCTATTGCAAAAAAAGAAAATTACCAATCGATTTATCTATACCAATGGGGAAACTAGAACAAATCTAAAAATTGTCGATCCTAGCTTACAGCAAACAACAGATATCAATTTTTCTGGCTTGCAACCAACAAGAAAAGATGTGGACAAACTTTTACAATTGTTAAATGATATATCTTCTGGAGGAACCTGGTTTATCGTTTCAGGGAGTTTGCCCCAAGGCGTAGATACGAAAATATACCGAGATTTGATTCATAGCGTTACGTCTAGAGGGGGTATTGTATCGCTGGATACCAGTGGAGAGGCATTGCAATACGCCTTAGATGCAACTCCCCATCTTATCAAACCGAATCTTCAGGAATTGCAGGATTTCTTTATGCGTACTTTGAAAACGAAAGAGGAAATTCTCCAAGCCGGTAAGGATTTACTTGCTAGAGGGATAAAGATTGTCGTTATTTCCTGTGGTGCATCTGGTGCCTTTTTTCTTGAAAATAGTAAGGCTATTTTTGCAGGACCGCCTAAAGTATGTGTGAAATCTACATTTGGAGCCGGAGATGCCATGCTGAGTGGTATGGTCGTTGCAAAACTACGTGGTTTGTCTCTTGTCGAATCTGCTAGACTCGCAACAGCTTGTGCGGCGATGGCCATATCTCATACCGATCCTGAAGTACCTAGGGAAGATGTTATTGATAAATTTGTAAATGGAGTGACAATTTCTCCAGAATATACTTGGTAGTATAGTATTGACCAGAAAATGATATATACATGCAAAATGAACTTATAGAAAATAAATCCGTATCAGCTTTTTGTAACGATGCTTTAGCTACGATGGACGCTGTAGAATTGTGTAACAGTCTGAAAACGAAAAAAGTGCATTCACAGGAGTTAGTTGCAGCCGCAATTGCTAGAGCTGAAAAAGTGAACCCAGTCCTCAACGGTATCATTGCAGAGATGTATGCAGAGGCTCGCAAAAAGTCCCAACAAAAAAGCACTTTCTTTTTGAGACTTCCTTATTTGATCAAAGACAATGAGAGTTCTAAAGGTTTTCCAGCTTATAATGGTTCTAGAGCAACTCCCAAGAGAACAAATGTAAATTCATCCAAATTTGTCCAACTACAAGAGAAGTTAGGTCTGATTTCCATTGGCAAAACAAATTTGCCAGAGTTTGGTTTAACGGCAACTACTGAACCACTTTCTCAAGGGGCTACTGTAAATCCATGGAATACAGATTACATAGCTGGTGGTTCTTCGGGAGGCTCTGCTGCAATGGTTGCCGCTGGAGTTGTTCCTATTGCCCATGCTAACGATGGAGGTGGTTCTATACGAATACCTGCTGCTTGTTGTGGCTTGGTAGGTCTCAAACCATCGCGTGGACGGTTAACTCCGATAAGTGCTTCTACGAGTTTACCAATTGATATTGTTTGCCAAGGAATTGTATCGAGAACTGTGCGCGATACAGCCCTTTATTATTATTTGTTAGAAAAGGTTTATCCTGCTGCCAATCTTCCTAAAATAGGGCAGGTAGAACATCCAGGGAAAAAACGTTTGCGTATTGGTCTGTTTGTAGAAGCCGAAAATATTGTAAGTTGTCATCCAGAGATCCGTCTTTTGCTAGACAGGGTGGGAAAAATGTGTGAGCAGCTTGGTCATAAAGTGGATATGATCCCGGCACCGGTTTCCAGAGAGTTGGGGGATGACTTCCTTTTGCATTGGAGTTATATCGCGTTTCTTTTGCAAAAATTTGGTCATTTGTTTATCGATAGTAGGTTTGCTGCTAACAGATTGGAACCTTTTACCATTGGATTGAGTGAGCATTTTCAAAAAAATTGCCTATCTTTCCCTCTGGCATTGTTTCGTTTGTGGAACTTTTCCTATCAGTATAGGAAGCTCTTTAGCAAAGTGGATATTCTCCTCACTCCTACTATGGCTCAACCCGTACCCAAGTTGGGTTACATTGCACCTGAAGTAGAGTTTTCTATAGCAATGGAGAGGTTGCGCAACTTTGTACCCTATACATTTCTACAAAACATTGCCGGTGCACCAGCAATCTCTCTGCCATTGGGGCAATCCAGCCAGGAACTTCCTATGGGAGTTCAATTTGCCGCAGCGGTAGGCAAAGAACGACAATTGTTAGAAATTGCTTTTGAAATGGAAGAGGCTTTTGCTGGTGAAGGGTTTCAGTCTTTGGCAGGGAAAAACTCTTAACCAAAACTTTATGTCTTGGTTAAGGGTTTGTTGCTTTCTTTCTGGTAAAGTCTAGGTTAGAATCTACCAAAAACTTTCTTGTCTTTCGAAGGAATAGTTTTACAGTTACTCATTAATTTGAACTTCTTTTAAACACAATCCCTACAGAAGCAGAGATATAGCAGGTATTAGAGGATGAACTCGTACAGGAAAGATCATAGTTATTGTTGGTCGAGCCAATACTTTGGTTAGTCCAATTGCTGCCTCCATCCGAAGTTCTCCAAATAGTTGTACTATTGCCTACAATGGTACATGTATTGGCATCAAAACAATAAACACCATTGAAAATAGTAGAAGTTCCTGAGACTGAGGGTTTTGTTACACTTGTCCAGTTTGTACCATCACTTGTTTTGACAATATTTCCTGTACCAACTGCCATACAATCTGTAGCACTGGAACAATGTAAGTCACTTACACCACTATCAGGAAGGGTTTGAGTAGACCATGAGGGAGTTGTTGCGCTGGCATTTGTTGTTTTATACATACTCGTATGGAAGGAAGTTGCTACATAGCAAGTGTTTGTGTCAGTACAAAATACCTCACTTTCTGATTCTGCTGAAGCTGCTGGTGAAGTAAGAGAAGTCCAGTTTGTTCCATCAGTCGTTCGTCTTATTCCACTGATTCCTACTGCATAACAAAAGGTATTACTTGTACAATGTATATCATAAAAGAATCCAGTGCTTCCAACATCTCCAATGGAAGGAGTTGTTGCACTGGCATTTGTTATTTTTGCAATTTGTTGATTAATTGCCGGCGCAATATAACATGTGGAAGTATCAGGACAATCAAAACCACCAGCAAGGGAACCCGATGAACTTGAGGTACTTAAGAGAATTCTGCCTGTGTCAAAGCCATCCCAGGTCGTACCGCCGTCGAATGTCCTCATAAAAAAAGAATTAGAAGAGTTGTCCGCTTGAAATACTGCGAAGCACGTAGTAGAGCTTGGGCAGGAGATTCTATAGATACCATTGCTAGTCAGAATATTACTACTGACACTAGACCAAGGAGACACTTCAAAGTTACTGCTGCTAGTCGCTGTGGAACCATTTACAGTGACACTAATAGTTCCTGTGGAAACCCCTGATGGTACAGTTACTGACAGTGATGAACTAGTTGCTGAGCTTACTGTCGCGGACACACCATTGAATGCTACACTGTTACTTGATGTGGTAGAAGAAAAATTAGAACCGCTTATAGTCACTACTGTACCCGCTATTCCAAAACTAGGTGAGAAACTGCTTATAGATACACTACTGGAACTAGAACTCGTACTTGTTGTTGTATCAGTGTCCGTACTTGTTCCCGTACTGGTACCAACGTGCCCCCAAACAACACACCCAGAAAGCAAGGACGACACAGCAAAGGAC
>JBCCIA010000331.1:0-7083 GCA_039028475.1 Spirochaetota bacterium
ATCCAAGGTTTGAAGCAATCCTTGGATCAAATAGGGAACTAAATTAGATACGGAACCTTTATCAACTACAGAACCGCTAACACCTTGGGCTACCAAGATCTTTTGGCTTTCGGTTGCATAACGCTTTTCGCCACCCGCTTTCATAGCCTCTAAACTGGCCATTCCACGGTATTTTTTCAAACGTAGGCCATTTTCATAGTAGTATTCTCCAGGAGCTTCACTGGTACCAGCGAACATAGAACCCATCATACATACAGAAGCACCTATCGATAGAGCAATACCTATATCTCCTATATTGGTAATCCCTCCATCGGCCATCACGGGAATCCCTTGGGAAGCGGCGTATTTTGCTGTTTTATAAACCGCTGTAGCTTGGGCACGACCCACAGCCATTGTATCTTGGGTAATGCAAATCGAACCTGGCCCCATACCGACTCGCAATCCATCAACACCAGCTTCTATTAAAGTTTTGCATTGTTCAGTAGTGACAACGTTGCCACCAATGATCTCTAAATCTTTGCAATTCTCGCGGATAAAACGGATCATCTCCAGTTGGTAGCTGGAATGTCCCTGAGCAGAATCAATTACAATTACGTCTACTCCAGCTTCGTAAAGAGCCTCTACTCTCTCTTGCGACTCGGGCAATGTAGAAACAGCAGCCCCCGCACGTAGGCGTTTATTGGAGTCCTTGGAGGCATCAGGAAAATCTTTATTCTTTTTGAGATCAGATCGACTTACCAGAGAAACGAGCCTACCAGAGTCATCTATAATAGGTAACTTGCCTTTTTTACTGGTTTTTAGGATTGCATTTGCTTCTTGCAAAGATAGACCTATTTTACCAGTGATCAAATTCGTAGTCATTACTTCGGATAGTTTCCTTGCACGGTCTTTTTCAAAATCAATGTCACGGTTGGTTACAATACCTATGAGCTTTGTTTTATTGGTTCCATCGCGTGTAATAGGAATTCCCGTAAAGCCGTAAGTCTCTTTGATTTTGTCTAGATCTGCAATTGTATGCTCAGGGCTTAGAACAATAGGGTCGGTAATAAAGCCGTTTTCATAGCGTTTTACTTTTTTTACATAGTCAACCTGTTGTTGAATTGTATTATTATAATGAATAATTCCAATCCCGCCTTGCAATGCCAAAGAGATTGCCATAGCAGCTTCTGTCACTGTATCCATCGGAGAACTCACAAGAGGCTTTTTTATAGTGATATTTCTCGTAAGCTTTGTTTCTAAATCCACATCAGACGGGTTGAAGTCTATAAAACCCGGTAATACTAGAAAATCTTTGTATGTGAGTCCAACAGGGCCAGAAAATAATTCTTCTGCGGTTAACCCATCATTTAATAAATAATTTGTTGATAAATTAGAATCAGTCATTACACTACCTTAAAGTCACAGAGTATAAATTTTAGGAAAACATTGCAACATAATTTCAATATAATATTGTAGCCTGTGGAGGAATATTCTCGAATGGAAGAAGCAGTCGATAGACAAAAACGAGACATGGATCTCATTACAGAAAAAGAAAAAAAGATTCTTATCTTATCCAAATACCTAAATAAGCAGAGCCTGCGTGTGAAAGGCATGGACAAAGTGTTAGTAAAACTGAAAGAGTTCAGTAGGGATGGAAGTCGTATCATCGTAGAAGGCACGCCAAACCTCAATCTTGTAGTGGGAGATCATATAAGCTTGTCAAAGCTATTGGCTCGTTATGTACAGCTAGACTGCGAGGTTGTAAAACTGAGACCATTCCAACATTTTGAATTGAAAATTGATGAATTGCACATTGCAAAAAAAGAACGTAGCCACAAGAGAATCAAACCTCCTGAGGGCCACGTCTGGATCACCAATATCCGCACCAGCCGTGCGTCGTTGGATACCAGCGAACTCAATACGATTCCCACCTATGTAAAAATCAACTTCAGTGATTACGAGAATAAGCTGAAATCAACGTTTGATTTTATCAAAATTGATGTATTTCACCCAGGATTGGATGAAAAGTTCTATATTGTCCGCAAAACAGGTAAAACTCTGTACATAGAAAACACCCAAAAAGACGAGTGCTATGAATCCTTTGACGATGATTTTGTGGATTACCAAGAAGAGCTTTTGGGAGATGTCAACAGAGCTAAATTTGAGTATAAAAACAAAAAGATCGTTTCCGAAGTGATTATGCCGGTCATCTACCTCAATCCCTACAACGAAGCCTCTCCGATAGGATACGTACACATCCAGAGCCAAACCTACCCGATCACACACGATAAGGTAATGGAAGCAAAAATTTTGACATTTGAGATGATCGATAGAATTCGTGAATCCAACACCCTGATCAACCGAAAACGTTTCCCAATCATCGATATGTCGGAAGGGGGAGTACGTATCTTAATAGATGACCAAGAACTTATCGATCAATTGCCACACCAGCTTGGATTTACCTTTGATATCTACTATAAACTACAATCACCTATGACGATGTACGGATTGATTCGCTATGTTGCTAAAGATCCTAAAGGAAAGTTAATTCTTGGTTTGAATATTTCAGGTTCTTCCAACACGTCTGCTGACCGCGAGAGGTATTTGAACAACCTAGAAAGTATGCTGCGCTCTCCAGACCTGCATATTATGGTAAGTGATTAAACGACTGCTCGTAGCTTACCTTCTAGGGAGTTTAGATCTTTTGGATCGAGCTTTTCTCCATTTTCTTTTTTCAAAAGAAAACTGTACCTTTCAAAGTCGACGTCTGTTTTGACAATAAGAGAGGCAATGTCTATGCTCGCAGTATAGAGAAGTCCTGTAATCAATAGAAGCTTTTCCGGGCTTTTGTTGGTTTGGATGTCCAAGACCGTAGTATCGATGGTAGGAGGGTTGAAAAGATTTATGGAATTGTTCAACTGTTTATTGTTTTTATCCCACAGCTGTGTGTTAAACTCATTGATATACTCGGCAAGGCTATTGTCGCTGTAGAGCAGCTTGGCAAAATCAGTCTGGATATTCTCCAAAATCTCTTCAGTCATATCTTGCTTTTCTCTACCTTGGATGATAAAAACATCTTTGATGAGACTACCAGGAACAGTCTCAATCACAGCTTCTAAAATATGCCAGTGGTATCTATAGAGAACAGCGGCTACTTTGTAAACAATTCCTACTGCATTTTCTTCTACAGTAATCTTTAAGAGATAGTTCTCTTCTTTTTTAACACAAGAAATTTCCAATATATGTACTCTCTTTGGTGCAGAAATATCTTTTCTACTGATCCCTATTTCCTACAGCCTTTTTTGCTGGATCTCTATATTGACAAGCAAAAACTATACCATTATCCGACTGAGTGAGAATCCTAATGAAATTAATTATAAGTGATGAAGTGAAACAGCTGCAAAGTAAAGTTAGGCGCTTTGTAGAAGAAGAAATTATCCCCTTAGAAACGCATTATGACTACCAAACTGGAAGATTGCCAGAAGAAATTGCCCAAGCGGCCCGCTTGAAAGTGAAAAGTGCAAAACTTTGGACACCACACCTACCACAATCAGAAGGGGGTTTAGGCTTAAATATGGTCGGAACTGCTGTTATTTTCAGCGAATTGGGACGCTCTCCCATTGCTCCGTACATTTTCAACTGCGATGCCCCCGACGAAGGCAACATGCACCTCTTACACGAAGCGGCAAGTCCAGAACAAAAGGAAAAATTCTACAAACCACTAATTGCCGGAGAAATTCGCTCGGCCTTTGCCATGACGGAGCCTGCACCCGGAGCTGGTTCCGACCCCTCTTCTCTACAAACCAATGCTGTCAAACAAGGCAATGAGTACATTCTTAATGGTCACAAATGGTATTGTACTGGAGCAAAAGGGGCATCTTTTTTGATCGTCATGTCGCGAGTTAATGAAAGTTTTCGCAAAACCTCTTTGTTTTTAGTTCCTACAGATAGCAAAGGGTACACAATGGTTCGCGAAATTGACGTGATGGGTTCACATGGGCCAGGTGGTCACTGTGAACTCAAGCTAGAAAATGTTGTTGTACCAGAATCCATGGTTTTGGGTAAAATTGGCCACGGGTTCCGCTTAAGTCAGGTAAGGTTAGGCCCAGCCAGATTGACACATTGTATGCGTTGGTTGGGTCTTGCACGTAGATCGATGGAG
Organism: Spirochaetota bacterium; assembly: GCA_039028475.1. Classification (GTDB taxonomy): domain Bacteria; phylum Spirochaetota; class Leptospiria; order Leptospirales; family Leptospiraceae; genus JBCCIA01. The sequence continues at coordinate 4,142 of JBCCIA010000331.1, forward strand.
ATTGCTCGTCAGTATGCCAAGGAACGGCAGGTCTTTGGTAGCAAGTTGATGGAGCACCAGGGAATCCAATGGATGTTTGCAGAATCCGCTCTGGAAATCGAATCAGGTTACATGCTAACTTTGAAAGCAGCCCATATGTTGGATGAAAAGGAGGACACCCGGCATATTATTTCTATGGCAAAGTGGCAGGTTAGTGAAACTCTCTGTAAAGTCATCGACCGAGCCATCCAAATCTGTGGTTCTTTGGGATATAGTAGGGACAGCAAACTGGAATTATTCTACCGGGATGCAAGAGCAGCTCGTATTGCCGATGGTCCTACCGAAGTTCATAAAATGGTGATTGGCCGTAACCTACTCAGTGGCAAAGAGGAATTTTAAGTGGCTAAGCTAGTCGAACAGATACAAGAGTATCTCGCAAACAAATACCAATCTTCTGTTCAAATCCAAGATTTTGCCTCGCTGAGTGGAGGTGGGGGAGCTTGCCAGGACAACTACCGCTTTGATTTGCAAGTCGAGCAAGGAGAACTCGCCGGTGAACACCAACTGGTACTCAGAACAGATAAAGGTGGCTCTCTTTTTTCTAGCCTCAGTAAAGAACAAGAATTTGGTGTATGTTCCTTGGCATATGCAAACGGCGTTAAGACTCCAAGACCCTATCTTCTTGAGAAAGATACAGCTCATACGGGAAACCCTTTCTTCATTATGCAGAGAATTGCTGGCAAAGCGAATGGTCGGTTTGTCGTCAAAGACCGTAGTTTGCAAAAAGCACGTAAGCAAATCGTAGAAGACCTAGCAAGAAACCTAGCACAGATCCATACAATCAAAGAGTCAGCGAACCAGCAAAACTCTGTTCACGCAGCTCTACTCCGTAGCACATCTTCCCTAGCCTATGCACAAAATGCAGTCAAAGAATTGCAAGACCAGGTGAAAAACCTAAACGAACCTCATCCTGCGATAGAGTTGTGTTTGCACTGGGCAGAAAAAAATGCACCAGAGACAGGTGAGTTGGTTTTAGTACACGGAGACTTTCGCACTGGAAACTTTATGGTCTCACCTTCTGGTTTAGATGGTATCTTGGACTGGGAGTTTTCCCATTGGGGCGACCCATGTGAGGATATCGGCTGGTTGTGTATGCGTGACTGGCGTTTCGGTAAATTGAACTTAGAAGCTGGTGGTTTGGCCAAGCGGGAAGACTTTTACCAACTCTACGCAGAGCATACAGGCAAGCCTGTTGCTACCGAAAAGGTACGTTTTTGGGAAGTCATTGGCAACTTACGTTGGGCGGTAGGTTCGATTGAACAAGCTGAGCGTCATTTGTCAGGAGTAGATAAAGGTATCGAATTAGCGGCAATCGGTCGCAGAACAAGTGAAATGGAATACGAAGCAATGAGGTTGGTAGAAAATGCAGTATAAACCAGAAGCCGTAGATTTACTAGAGGCCATCCAAGAGTTTTTGTTGAAAGAAGTTATGCCCAGTGTCAAAGGCGACGAACTGCTCAATTACAAATCACTCGTCAGTTGGAATATGTTAGGCGTAGTTGCCAGGGAATGGAAGCAAGAGGAAGAACTACTTGGAAAAGAGATTGCACGTTTAGAGAAATACTTGGGGAAAGAAACCCAGCTGAAAACGAGTTTGGCAGAAAAACGACAGTATTGCCAAGAACTCAACCAAGAGTTTGCGAGTAAGGTGCGTGCCGAAAAACTTTCAGTAGAACATAAAGATGCGTGGGAATTGGCAAAAGAAACTTTGAAGGAAAGGTTATTGATAAGTAATCCGAGATTTTCTTTAGATTAGCCTATTCCTGGAAACGCCGCAAACTCTACCACAAGCTCGGTATGAAGCAGCTCAAGCTATTGCGACAAGCCCTCGAACCGATGGACGGTTAGTTATTACCCAAAAGGCACCTGTAGTTTGGGAAACAGGCTATGGGTGTGTCAGATGGTGAGAGATAACTTTTCCTTTGCAAAATCTGCTTGACTGCGAGTATTTTGCACGTTTCTATATGCCACGATTTTGGCTTCAAAAAGCTCTTTAGAGAAGGTTTTAAAAAAGCAGAAATAGCCAACTATAACCAAGAGGAAAGAGATAACTATAAAAACAGCCTCAAAAATTACCGCGATTTAAAAAACATATTGGATACTGCTTATAGTGATGGTGAAAAGATTGGAATGGAAAAAGGCGAGAGGAAAAGGAATATTGAAGTGGCTGAAAATGGAATTCGTAACGGTTTGACGGATGAAATAATAAAGTCTCTTACTGGATTATCTGTAGAAGAGATAAACACCATTAGAAAAAGAACTGACTTGTCATAATCTGAAGCAAATTGCATGTGTAATCTTCGCCGTGCTGCGGATAGAAGAAATAAATGCGAAATCGCTGAAACCGCGTAGACTGTAACACAAACTTGGTATAAAACATCTTACCTTCATATTTTACCTTTAACCTAGCATCTCTAGCTTCTTCTGGTTCTCGAAGACTTTCCAAATATACTCATCTCTATAACCTGCCAACTTTCTGACTTTTTTTTTATGGTTGCTTAGTATTGTAATAGATCTTTTTGTTATTAAAAATTATATTTTGTGTGTAAAAGGATTCGTAGAAGATCACAAACTTTTAAGAACTTAAACAAAATGAAAACAATAATAACTTCTTCAAATTTAATACTACAGGATTTCATATGCTAACATGGAGTATTCCTCAATCCAAAGAACTGTATAACATACAAAATTGGGGAGGTGGTTTTGTTAACATCAACAAACAGGGTGAATTAACAATTTCGCCAAATTCAGAACACTCAGGATTAAGTCTATACCAAATCGCTAAAAATTTAGAAAGCCAAGATCTTTCCTTTCCTATATTGGTTCGTTTTCCTAATATACTTTGCCAACGTATAAAAAGGTTGTACAAAGCCTTTGCAAAAGCAATGGAAAGAGAACAGTAC
>JBCCIA010000332.1:0-7049 GCA_039028475.1 Spirochaetota bacterium
AACCTTACCAATGACATGCGAAAGGGAGTTGATTGTCCAAGTTCCATGCCCTACAAAGAAGGTCGCTACAGCATAGCCATATACCAATACAGAGAACGCGTAGAGATGGTCGCTTCCGCCACCTAACCACAAACCAAAGTAGTACAATTGGAAGGCATAGACAAGAGGTGGCAACCAATAGAACCTATCGATAAAACGCAATTCTGGGTATTTCAAAAAATCCTTAATTATTTTAGTTTCGTAATGGTTGTGGTCAGGTTTTAAAAACCATAACATATGGGAATGCCAGAAACCTTCGCGGGGAGAGTGCAAATCCTTTTCTGTATCAGAATGTTTGTGGTGGTTGCGATGGTGTGCAGCCCACCAGATCGGGCCTTTTTGCATCGCCATTGCACCCAGCCATCCAAGCATAAATTGGAATACCCGTGATGTTTTGTAGGCATTGTGCGAGAAATATCTGTGGTAGGCTCCGGTAATTCCGAATATTCGCAAATAATAAGAAAAAACGGCGATGGCCACAAGTTCCCACGAAAAAGGAACAAAGAATACAAATAAAACTGTAGCCTGTATGAGTACAAAGAGTACATACGAGACCAAAGGCCCGAATTCCCTTTTGGGTTTATTGAGTGTATTTTCCATAACTAAAAACCTTTACCAACGTAGCAATTACGTTGTTTTCGTATTTAGTAGATAGGAGGGGATTTATTTAGATTTGTTGCAAAAAAAGTTTATTTTTTTATTTTTTTGGGCCAGAGCAACCTTTCCTCGCGCAGGTGCTTCTCACGCAGAATAGGAGCAAAACGATTCTGAATGACCTGGCTCATTTTCTGCTTAGTACTATTCTTTTTATGGGGAGGTGCATTTTTATAGGCTTTGATGAGACCTTTTAGTTCAGCAAATGCCTTTTGGTTGAGGAAGTTTTTATCAGTTCGCCTATCAATCCTGGCGAGGTCCTCCCAAACTCGAATAGCTTCTTGCAGCAACTTTTGCTGTTCCGCTGGTTTAAAAGACGACTTTTCCCAGAGAATTTTGCCTTTTTCAAAGAGAGCGTCCTTTTGCCGGTATCCTTCTGGTGATGTTTTGAGAAGAAAATCCATGATTTCTAAGCGTCTCTTGGCATATAGATCCACAGCATCGGCGTGTGTTTTGATGTTTTTCTGCTGGATCATCGACTCGTATTTACGAATCACACCCTTTATCACTTCCAAACGTTTCTTCCCAGGACCTTTGTAATTTTTCAATCGCTGTCGGTTTTCGAGGTATTGAAAAATCGCACGCTGCTGGATTTCGTAGATGTTTTCTAAGGTGAAGAGAATCTCAGTGGCTGTTTTTGTGCCTTGCAACTCAGAGACCATGTACATCGCATTTTTCAGGTAGTCTTCTTTGTTGAGGTTCTCTTCAAAGTAGTCTATGGTAAAATAACTCGGGTCGGGACTAAAACCGTATGCCAAACGTTGCAGGTTTTGGTAGTAGAGATCACGGAACATCATCGGCAAATCACCCTTATCAGGGTCATAGGCCAAGAATTTGTTCATGAACTTCCCAAGCTGCTCTTCTTTGGCCAAGGGCAAAGTGGAGTCAAAATACTCCTGGCGCGCCTTCGCATCCATTGCAAGTGGTGGCAGCTGCTCGGTTTCCTCGCTTATCTCGCTGCGCTCGATCGATAGGTACTCATCGCCGTCTTCACCCAAGCGGAACTCTTCGATGATTTGGTTGCGTTGGTTGTGCTTTTCTAGGTTTTTGGCGGACTTTTTGAGCTGGTCGGTGAAATTCTTGTCTATGTCATTGAGGGTTGGTAAAACATCCTTCACCACCATATCCTGGTAATGTCTTTTGCGGTAGATATACTTATCAGAAACACCACCTCGGATAATATTGTCAAACTCCCTCTTTAAGGTACCTATTTGCTCAGCTTTCTCTAAATTTTTTACTAGCTGCTTCCACTCACCCTTACCATACTTCTGCTTGAGCTTTTGCTGAACCAGTTGTTTAGCTGCCTTTCTTTCTGCATCTTTTTTTGCCTCTGGCTGCTTTTTGATCTTTTTTTGCCCCTCCGGCTGGCCTGGAACGGCAACACCCTCCTCTTGCGGATTGTTTTTGATTTGGTTCGGCTCTTTGGCAAATTCAAAGCTCAGAGATAGCAAATTCTCTGGCTCTTCTTCACTAAGTACCGGCCAATCGATTCCACAGATAGGTTTGTCTTCTGGGTTGTAAGAAAGCGGTAGCCAATAAGCTCCCAGGATCAATGCGGTATGAAACAGAATAGAGGTGTATGAAGAAAATACCATTCGTACCGACATCACTTTGAATCCTTTGGGTGTTACCTAGCCAGAAGCAGTTAGAGTTTTTTTCACCAATTCACAGCTTTCTTCCAGGCTTGCCGTATTGTCTACTACCATATGTTGGACGTCAAATAATTGTAAAAAGGTTTGGTGGATTTTATCATAATGTTCTTCGGTTAAAAAAAGTTCATCATCTGCGAGGTTCTGCCGTTGTTGCATTCGCTTGAGGGTCAATTGGTAATTTGTTTTGATGTATAGGATAAGGTCAGGCTTAAGCAATGGCTGAAAAATTCCTGGTAGCAATTTAGAAATGCCAGGTTGCTTCGATTCGTGGTAAGAAATCGTCGAGTAGTAGTATCTGTCAAGAACGATCGGTTGTCCTTTGTTAAGCTGCTCTTGGATATACAAAGAGGCTCGCATACAATCGGCAGCGTAAAAGCAGTACCGCTCTTGCAAGTTGCTGTCTTCTTGGTCAAAGTGCGAACGCAATTTTGCGAAAATGCCCATCGGGGTCTTATGGTATTCATAGCCCATTGTATCGGCAAGCCACTTAGCGATAGTCGATTTGCCAGATCCATCAAAACCTTCTACTACGATAAACTTATACTTCATGTGTTTTAGCCTTTTTCTTGTTTGCTAATTTTTCACAACTTTCCATCTTGTCGATAGAATTACTATGATTTATACATTTAATGGGTCACAGCCCAAGATTCATGACTCTGCTTTTATCGCCCCCAATGCTGTTGTCTTAGGTGATGTAGAGATTGGCGAAAATTCTTCGATTTGGTTTGGCTGTGCCATTCGCGGGGATGTCCATGCGATTCGTATCGGAGCCAACTGCAACATCCAAGATATGACAATGGTACACGTTTCTAGGAATAAGTTCTCTACAACAATTGAGAACAATGTTTCCATCGGCCACTGTGCCCTCATCCACGGTTGTCACCTACAAAAAAACTCCTTTGTCGGTATGCGAGCAACCATTATGGATGGAGTAGAAATCGGTGAATACTCTATCGTTGGAGCAGGTTCGCTAGTCACACCAGGAAAAAAGATCCCCCCCGGCGTGGTTGTAATGGGGTCGCCAGCCAAAATCGTGCGGGACATAAACGAAAAAGACCGTGCCCTCATCGAAAACACTTACAAAAATTACGCCAATTACAAAGCAAACTACCAAAACCCCGAAATTTTCAACCCCAAGCCTTAGAAGGCGGAAAGAGCGGCTCGGATAAAACTTGTCACCGGAGCCTGCTCACGGGTGTCTTCCAATCCCTCACGCAACTCACGTAGGACAATCTGGGCATCGGTGAGAGCCGTGTTGACATTGTCATGCACACTACCACTGTTGATAAGTTTGCCAAGGGTTCCATCTCCTTGGTTGATCTTGCCTGTGATGTCTGCTATGTTGGCGACAGTTTTGCGGATGTCATTGCGGTTTTCGGCGATCAGTTCGGATAAACTCACGAGCGGGTCTTGGTCAGTCTTGCCACGTAAGTTCACTTTTGTAGCTTTTTGGGTCGGAGAAAAATCCAAAGCCAAAGGCTTCCGAACCACAGCACCTTTTTTGATTTCTCCGGTTTTTGTATCCAATTCATAGGCGGTTCCCGGATCAATGGCAATCACCCTGCCAGAGAGCAAGCTCTCATTGCGAATGCTGATCTTATAGTTCTCAAACAGGTGAATTTTATTTCGTAGGGCAATGGCAATTTGTACCTTTGTGAAAATACCCGCTTGATCGTCAGACAGAACGTTACCATCTGCATCTAATTTTACCAATTGAACGCTGGATACATAGCCATATGGAACCCCCTGTACAGTTACCTTATTGCCCACTTTGATACCCTGGGCATTGGGAAAATAGACTCGTAGCATGGGCAACTTTTTCTGGAGCGGACCGCCTTCGGTGATAATGGTAAAATAGGCAACTGTTGCCAAAGCCCCAAAGAATAAAGCTCCGACCATTAAAATAACTCTAAATTTCACTGTTTCTCCTCTTTTTTCGGCACAACCTTCTCGACTGTAATAGGAATCCGTTTGTATACACGCATTCCACCATAGGGCCAATGTAAGTACAGACGAGCCTCGTATTCTCCCACTGGCATCGCCGGAAAGCTAAGGCTTCCCTCTTTACGATAGGCAATTTTCTGAGCATTGCGGAGGATCGAATCAGGTTCGTTTTTAGCAACCACCAGCAGAATCGACTTATGATTAGAATGCAAACCGCTATAGCGAATGACAATGGGCTCATCTTTGCTATAGACTGTTTTATCAGCGATTATGTTTTCTTTCCCGGTCAAAGTGAAATGTTCGTAGAGATTGGAATTGCCATCTAGAAGAACTTCATCGATACGGTTGCGATAGATCAACTCTTTAGGAGTTTTACGATGAACGATGGCTTTACTACCATCAGGAAAGATCCACTTTAAAATTCCATCGCGTTCGTTGATAATGCTATGGCCATCAAAATCCAAGCTCACTTTGAACAAACTACCATCTTTTTCGGAAAAGTCGTGGTGGATGGTAAACTTTCCGTCTTGCACGGTGAAGGCATCCTTAGATTTTAACCAGTCCTTCTGTTTGTTAAATCGATAATTTGGTAAGCTATCTTTGACAATCTTACGGTAATAGGGGGTCGCCGTCTTGTAAGCGTGGAAAAAATAAGGGATTTCTTTAATATCTGTAACCACATTGCCTGGTTGCAGGCTCTGGGAAACTAAAGCAAACCCTGGTAAATTGTCCTTATAGCGGTAGTAATAGGCAAAGCTAGAAAATTTGTATTTTTCATAGGCATGCCGGTAGGAATCCTTCGCTTCGTGGTAGTGTTTAGCGGCTGCCCTGTAAATTTTTGCAAGACCGGGAGCTTCTGCACGTAAAAAGCTACGGGTGCAAGATTTCTGGTAGAGTGGCAAAATGCCAGGTTTGATATCTTGGTTTTGCATATAGTAGAGAAGCATCATACTATCCATAGCAAAGTCGTCTTGGTCTGTGGACTTTGTCCAATTTTTATAGGGAGCTTTTGTGCTAAGGCTATCGAGAAAACGCTTTTGGAGGAAAAACTTATAGAGTTGGTTGCGAGAAGCCCAGAAGGAAGCCGACAAACCTGCACTCAAAAACCCTGCCGTTTCGCGGATAGTAAAGTCATCGGGGTTTGCTCCATTGGCAAAACAACCCTGGTCTAAGATATTCTCAGTAAGGCCATGCACCAACTTTTGGAAGGTAATCTCATCGGGCGGGTCTTCTGCCATCGGGTCAGAAAAATCTGCCAAGCGGTAGTCATTGCAACAGAGAACGACTTCTTCACGTAAGCCCTGCACGGTGTGTGGTTTTACAGAACTATCGCTGTATTCTTGGTAGGCACGCTCGTCATCAAAGAGTAGGATAGGAATTTTTCCCTGGTTGCGAGCTCCCGTTTTCTTGTACAAATAGTCCACCAATTGCGGATAGATGCCACTACGCTTCCACTGCTCTACATAGTATTTATAAACAGGATTGTAATGAAATTCGAGATTGCCCCAGGTTTCTACCTCGGAAAAGAGAGTTTTGTGTGGAACCAAACGGTAGTACTGCAAGATCTTTCCTTCACGGTTGTAGTAGACATATTTATTTTTCCGGGTATCGGGGTATTTGTAAATCAAGAGTTGGCTGTTATCCGGGAACGTCCACTCCATCTTGAATTCTCCAGCTTTACCTGGTAAGAACCACTGGATAATACGGTGTTTGGCAAATTTCAGGATGATATGGCTCTTTTCATACCAGATGATTTGCGCATTGCCCTTCTTCCACCGCCAATACGAGCTGGTATGGTAAAAGTTTGGAGAGTCAATCCTGACGTATTCCTTTTTTCCTTGGATCTGCTCAGTGTGTAAAAATTCAATGCGAAACGCTTCGTAGGGGTCGGGAACCGGGATTTGAATGGCTTTTTCATAGGTATCGGGAGCGGATTTTGGATAGGAACGCTGGAAAATCGCTTCGATGCCTTTGCGAAAGTACGGCTGTTTCGCCTGTGCCTGGAGAGGAGTAAATTCTGCTATCTCTATGGAAAAGACAGCGAGCAAGGTCCATACAAAAAATCTCATAGAAATACCATAGCAGCCAAGCCTTTCCAGCCAACTACAAATTGCTTTTTCTTGGATTTTCTTTTTCAGATCCAAAAGATCTGGATTAGGTTAGGTTACTGGTTACTTTGCTTTAAACGATAACTTTTTGCGAATAATTTCAGAGTTTCTACTTGTATTAAAAATACCAACTACATCAACGGTTTTGTTAGCTTGGTCTTCGTAATAAAAAATTGCATAGGGAAAGCGGTTTGTTAAAACCCTGCGAAACTTGAATAAGACTTTTGCAAAAATTTTGGGATTTTTAGATACAAAATTCAAAGCGTCTTCAAACTTCATATAAAAGTCGATACCAAGTCCCTGTTTTTGTTCTTCATACCAGGCAACTATTTCCTCGACCTCTTCAATCACCTCATTTGTGATGACAATCTTATACATTGTATTTATCCATTATCCTTTTACGAAAATCCTCTAAGGTGACACCTGTTTCTGGATTTTCTTTTAAAGCCTTATGTCGACTTAATAATAGTTCCCCTTCTTCTCTAGAAAGTTTAAATTCACCTCTATTATTTTTTGTATCTGGAATAAACTCGAGAGAGCTTTTCTTTTTTAAGTATTGTATATAATGGAAAATTTCCTGTAGTTGCGTTTCTGATAGTAGGTTTAATATTTTCAAGAATTCTTCAGATTCTTCTACATATGCATTTTCTTC
>JBCCIA010000333.1:0-7042 GCA_039028475.1 Spirochaetota bacterium
CGATGGACTTTCTTCATATGTTATTGGCTGGGCAAATGGGGATAAAAGGAGCTTTGAGGCTACTGTTTTATACTTCGTTTAAAATATTTTTTGTCATAGGGATTATTCTATTTGTTATCGGAATTGTAGACTATTATTACAACAAATACGAGTTTGAAGAAAGTTTGAAAGTAACTCCTTCGGAAGCCAAACGGGAACAGAGAGAGTCTGAAGGGGATAAGTCGATGCTCAACCGTCGCAGAAATATGGTACGTGAGTTTATTCGCAAAGGTATGTTACAAAAGGTAAAGACGGCTGATGTAGTGATAGTCAACCCTACACATTTTTCTATTGCGCTGTCGTATGACCCGCAGGTGCACGATGCTCCGGTGGTAGTGGCAAAGGGCATGGATGAGTTTGCCTTAATGATGCGTAGAGTGGCAAAAAACAATGACATTCCCATGATTGAAGACCGCGTACAGGCCAGGATGTTGTATGAAGAAGCCGAGTTAGATATGCCTATACCGGTCAAATTTTATCGTGCCGTATCGGTGATCATTGCCCGTTTGGAAAAATACAAAAGAGTTGCTTGATGAAAGAAAAGAAATGGTACACACAATCTGATTCAATTTTAGGAATTGGTGTCATCGTTATCATGGCGATGCTAGTTGTTCCTCTTCCTGGGTTGGTGCTAGATTTTCTGATTGTTGTGAGTATGGCAATGGGATTGATTATCCTTTTGACCTCTCTCTCCATGAAAGAGGCATCTGATTTCTCGGTTTTTCCTTCCCTACTGCTAATCTCGACAATCTTTCGCTTGGCACTCAATGTATCGACAACCAGGCAGATCCTTACCCAAGGAACGAGTTTCAATAGCCATATCATTGAGGCTTTTGGCACCTTTGTCATTGGCGGAGGCTCTGGGTTAGAGAAGTACCTGGTTGGTTTTATCATCTTTCTTATCATAACCATTGTGCAGATCATTGTGATCACCAAGGGTGCGACACGTATTTCTGAGGTGGCTGCCCGCTTTACTTTGGACGCCCTACCAGGAAAGCAGATGGCGATTGACACCGAACTTTCCAGTGGCAATATCAACGAAGAGGAAGCCAGGCTACGCCGGCAAAAAGTGCAACGCGAAGTAGATTTCTACGGAGCCATGGATGGTGCGAGTAAGTTTGTCCAGGGAGATGTGCGAGCTGGGCTCATCATCACTGGTATCAACCTGATAGGTGGAGTGATCATCGGAACTTCAATGCAAGGGGAGTCCTTCGCCAACGCCATCCAGACCTACGGCAAATTTACTATAGGTGACGGTTTGGTTTCGCAAATTCCAGGCTTACTTGCCACAACAGCTACGGGTATGATCGTTACACGTGCGGGTTCCGATAGAGAGTTGGCGGAAGAGTTCAAAGACCAGCTATTTACCAAACCCAAAACACTCTACATTGTAGCTGCAACTCTCTTTCTCGCTGGTTTGATTCCTGGCTTGCCCTTTTTTACTTTGTTGGCTTTTTCCCTTGGTTTGCTCTATTTGGCGTATACTATCGAACAAAATGCGAAAGAGAGTATTGCTAGTATAGAGAAAGACAATACAGAAACAGAGAGCACAGAGAAAAAGCCAGACTACTACAAAGAAATCCGAACCGATCCTATTGAAGTCGAGTTGGGTCTCAACCTAGTTCCTTTGGTGGATACCAGCCAAGGTGGTGTTTTGTTAGACCAAATCTCTAACCTACGTAAACGTTTTGCCGTAGAAATTGGTCTGGTGATCCCTGCTGTGCGGATTTTGGACAACTTAGAACTCGATCAAGATTCTTATGCGATCAAAGTAAATGGCATTATTGTTGGGCAAAGCAAGGTGCGTCCCGAAAAATTAATGGCCTTGGACAATTCGGGTCAAGTCAAAGAACCAATACGCGGGGAAGAGTTCACCGAACCTACCTTTGGTTACAAAGCCATATGGATTGACCCAGAAGATAAGATTGAAGCGGAAAATGCTGGTTATACCGTTGTCGATCCGTCTACGGTTTTAGTGACACACCTGAAAGAACTCATTTCCAACCATGCCGCTTCTTTACTAGGAAGAGAGGAAGTAAAAAGTCTTCTCGAACATGTCCGCAATACACACCCAACATTGGTGGCAGAGTTGGACGAAAAGAAAGTTGGTCTTGGTATTGTGCAGCAGGTGTTGCAAAATCTTTTACGCGAAGGTTTGGGAATTCGCAATATCACTGCCATTTTAGAATCGATTGCCAACAATGAAGCGAAGTCTCGCGACCCATTTTTTCTATCAGAAAATGTTCGCCAAGCTATTTCTAGGCAAATTGTAAATGATTATCTTAGTCCAGATGGTAAACTTCATGTTATGACTCTGGATCATAAAATTACCGAGCGTTTGAACAAAGGTTTAGTTGTGGATCCAATTGAGGGCAGTTTGATTTCGCTATCTCCCGATTACCACAACCGTTTGGTAGATATTGTAGCTCGTGAATACAATCGTTCGCACCGAGAAGGCTTCTTCCCGATTTTCGCAGTAAGCCGATCCTTGCGTATGCCATTTGCCTATTTGATTGCCAAAGAGTTGCCGCCACGCAATTTTGCTGTGTTGGCTATTGAAGAAATTGGTTCGGAGGTTACCACCCAGATAGACGCTTCCCTCTCCGTGCCTACTATAGCAGAAGCGAGAGCACATTCGGAATAATCTAGAGGATTGAGAAGAGGTTTTTAAAATATGGATTTTGTGAAAATTAGAGGAAAAGACATTCAGGATTGTTTCATGCAAATGAAAATGAAATACGGTCCAGAAGCTCATGTCTACGAGCAGCGGGTCATCTCGGAAGGAGGTTTGTTTGGAACCAAGTTTATGGCAAAAAAAACCTATGAGATAGCCATTGGTATCCCCGAACAACAAACTTCTAAAGATCGAGTCGAAAAAAAATTAAAAGATTTAAAAGAATTACTACGCCAGAAAACCAACCGCGAAGATAAAAAGAAAAGCCTCAACGATATCAAACCCCTCTATGATAAAGAAAAACCTCGCTACAAACGGCAAACACGCAAAGAAGAACAAAGTGATATTGGCATGTCACTCAAAGATGAAGTTCTCAAGCAAAATGAAGCCCCTGCAATAGAGAATATCCGTGAGTTTGACTCGATTCATCTATTTCGCTTGAAAGAACGCTTGGTAAATGAAGGTCTAAAAGCAGATTATGCGGAAGAAATTATTCGTAAGGCAGATAAGCACCTATCTTTTATAGAAAAGTCGAAAAATTCTGCTGTTTTAGACAAAGCCATGCATGTGATGGAAGAGAGGATCAGTGTAGATTCTGACCTTTTTTCTGGCATCAAGCGGGGACAGAGAAAGGTAATTTTTTTCATTGGCCCAACAGGTAGTGGTAAAACTACAACAATCGCCAAGCTCGCGGCAAAGTACTTTTTGCACCAAGGTAGAATGGTTTCCTTGTATTCTACAGATAACTATCGAATCGCTGCGATAGAGCAGTTGAAGCGCTATGCCGATACAATGGATATTCCCTTTTATACTGCGAAAGATATCAAGAAGTTCAAAGAGACAATTCTCCGCGATGGTTCAGAGCTTCTGCTCATCGATACCGCTGGCTATAGCCACAAAAACCCTGACTTTTTGCCAAAAATGAAGATGTACAACGAGGCTTTCAGTGAAAATGATGTAGTAGAAAATCTATTGGTTCTGTCTGGTACAGTTTCGTATAACAACGCAAAATCTGTCATGGAAGCCTACGATAAGTTGGATTATAAACGTCTAATACTGACAAAGCTAGATGAAACAGATTATGTGGCTCCCTTTGCAGAACTTGCCGACATAAAAGGTAAGGCATTTTCTTATTTTAGTACAGGCCAAGAGGTACCATTTGATATTATCCCAGCAGATAAAACTGCTCTAGCAGAAATGGTAATATATCCAGACAAAATACGAGACACCAAAGGGGAAGTCTTCGCTGTTTAAAGGTAGTAGATACGCATTATGGATCAAGCAGAAGCTTTAAGAAAACTGGCGGAATCGAAGAACACAAGGACAGCTGTACACCAAAGCCTTGCAAATACGACTCGTATCATATCGATTGCATCGGGAAAGGGCGGGGTAGGAAAGTCCACTATTTCGGTAAATTTGGGAATTGCTCTAGCGAAAATGGGGCAAAAAGTTTTGGTATTTGATGGAGACTTTGGTCTAGCAAACATCAATGTTCTCTTGGGAATTGTTCCCCGTTATAATTTGTTACACGTCATAAAAGGGGACAAAAAACTCAGTGAGGTTGTTGTCTCCATACAGGACGGTATTGACATTATCCCTGGTGCCAATGGGTATACACAACTGACCAACCTATCAGAAATCGAAAGACGCAATCTGATCCGTGGTTTTTCCGAGCTAACCGATTATGATATTATTCTTATAGACATGGGAGCGGGAATTGGTACAAATGTGGTAGGAATGCTCGTCTCTTCGGATGACCTGTATGTAGTTACCACACCAGAACCTACCTCTATCACAGATGCCTATGGCCTTATCAAAGCGGTAATCCAAGAAGACAAAACGAAGAACATCAAACTCATTGTCAACCGAGCCAAAAACTCCGAAGAAGGGCAAAAGGTAGCAAATCGTTTGATTAGTATTACTAGCCGCTTCTTAGATGTAGAATTGAAGTCCTTGGGGGTGGTATACCAGGACCAAGAAATAGAGAAAAGCACACGCAGGCAGAAACCTTTTATCACTGCTTTTCCACAGAGCAAGGCTTCTCTTTGTATCAAGCACATCACCAACCGTATCTTAAAGGTAAATATGGACGATGAAAGGAAAGAGAGGCATTTTGGCGGGTATATCAAACGCTTTTTCAACTTCATGGACACAAAAGAAAAAACTCCTATGCTGTAGGAGAGGAGATCGCAATTGCAGATTAAGATAACCATATTTCTCGCTATCATTGGACTTCTCACAAGCATCCTCTGTGGTGTAATCGTAGATAACCGGCTACCACATGTCTTCATGGTAGCGGGGATTTCTGCTATCGTAATGGCGGTACTTGGACTGGTAATAAGCTCTGTCCTAGAAAAGAATGTCCCAGAATTTATGGAAGCCTTCAGTGGCTTTGGTTCTGCTGGCGGATACGAAGACTATGAAGATACAAATAGTGTGGCAGGAAATGACCTGGGAGCTACCATTGAAGGAGAGAACTTCTCTGATAAAGCAAGTTCAGATGTGGATGACAGCACTGCGGTAACTCCTAAGGCAGATGGCAACTACGGAGATCACATTGTTGTCGATAACATTCCCATTAAAAATGAACCAAAGCTGATGGCAGAGGCGGTGCGTACTATGATGGCAAACGATGACGAAGGGTAAGTGAGCGTAAAAATAGGCTTATTTTTAGATACTCTGTAAAAAAAGAAATGCCGAAAGATAGACAAATAAAAAATTGATTGCTTTTGCTACATAATTATAAAAAAATACTATCCTAAAAGATTATGCGGATTAAACTCTCTCAGCAAGAGACAAACCTGCTAAGCACTCCTGCAGGGATCTTAGTGGAAATCTTATAAACCCGGAAAGCTATGTCAAAATTACTCGAAAAATACAACCAACACGATGAAATGACACTCTGGCGTGAGTATCGTGACACGAAAAAAGAAGAGATACGCAGCTATTTAGTAGAAAAATATGCTCCACTCGTCAAACATGTCGCTGGTCGAGTCGCCATTGGAATGCCGCAGAATGTCGAATTCGATGACCTCGTCAGTTATGGAATTTTTGGTCTTTTGGATGCAATCGAGAAATTTGATCCCAACCGAGAAATTAAATTTAAAACCTATGCCATGACCCGTATCCGGGGTAGTATTTTTGACGAATTACGCTCTGTAGACTGGATTCCACGTTCCATCAGGCAAAAAGCCAAGCAATTGGAGCAAATCATTGGAATGTTGGAAAATAAAGAGGGCCAGACCGTCGAAGATGAAGTCATTGCCAAAGAATTGGGCGTTTCTATGGGTGAATACTCTTCTTTACTCACCAAAATTAGCGGTACTACCTTAGTTTCTTTGAATGATATATGGTTTTTAGGCGATGAGAATGACGAAGTCTCATTTATGGAAACTTTGGAATCACCCGCCAACCTCAATCCAGATGTAATCATCGAAAAAGAAGAAATCAAAAATATCATAGTCGAAGCCATCAAAACCCTACCCGAAAAAGAGAAGAAGGTCATAGTTCTCTACTACTACGAAGACCTCACCTTGAAAGAAATCGGCGAAGTACTCGAAGTCACCGAATCACGGATTTCCCAATTGCACACGAAAGCTGTTATGCGCCTCAGAAGCAAATTGAGCAAAGTCAAATCTGTGGTGAGTAGAAGGTAACATCTTAGCAGTTTTCTTTTCGATATGGTTAAATCCGTTCCCTGAGCTGAGTTTGCACTGAGCGTTGCCGAAGTGTCGAATGGGAACTCAGAAATTTTTCATAAAACCTAAGAGAAGCTCCCCGGTTGTTGGCAACGAAGTCTTGGTTGTTTTTGCGGATGTTCTGGTACAGTTGGTTGGAGTTTTCCAAACGGTCTAAAATCTGTAAAACATCTTCTTGCGATTGGAAAGTAAACAGTCCTTTTAACTTCTCTAATACTTGTGCTTCCGCAGCGTTGTAAATCCTCTTCCCAGTAATGAGCGGAGAACCAAAGTAGGCAGGTTCGATCGTATTGTGAACTCGGTTGTGCACAGCTCCGCCGACATAGGTCAGCCAAGCCTTTTTATAAGCAAACGCCAAAACACCAATGGTATCAAAGACCAGAATAGGGGAGTGTCTATCGTTGTTTATTTCAGAAAACTTTTGGTATTTTGCACCAGGTAGAGAATCTAAAAAGTCACAAATTGTAGCAATCCGTTGCGTCTCAGGCTTGTGGGGAAAAATCCAGATATCAAATTTTCTTTCTAATAAAGTAGGGAATAGTGGGAATAAAATCTCTTCGCATTCATTATAAGTAGAAGCTAATATAAGAGTCTTGCTTTGACTGGGGTATTCCCATAAAAATTTTTCTAC
>JBCCIA010000334.1:0-7012 GCA_039028475.1 Spirochaetota bacterium
ATAAACGACTCAACCTATTTGTGCACATTCGAGGCTTTTTGTAAAAAAGAAGCGATCCCGTAAAGTAAAAGTTTCTCAAAAATAGGAACACCCTTCCAAAAGGCCAAAAAACGCCAGACAATCCGAGACTTGGCTAGAATTGGCCGGACAAACCCGTAAAAATTTGTGAGAATAAAAGCATAACAAGCCAAAGGAATCACAACAAATGAAAACAAAATTTGGAAAAGTAAAACTCTTTGCAGCAGCTGCGATTACCGCTGTTCTTGCCAATTGCGCTCCCTCACAAAACTCAGCACAAAATGCTAATATGCTGCCACTTGCAATCATCGCCAATGGCAACAAACCTTACAGCGAAAGCAATTATAACGGAGAAGTCTTAGCACAGGTAAGCACAGGCCCAGGAAATACCTTAAGTGCCAGCGAATGGAGTACCTCGACTCCAGATGCTCTACAGGGAAACTTTACCAGCAATGTTGAAGACGGTGAAACCGGTGTTATGGTGAACCAACCAGTAGCTATCACTTTAGCCAACGGCCTACAGGCAAGCAGCACCGGAGCCAACAATAGTTATATCGTAAATTCACAAGGAAAGGTTCTATACTCCAGAATCATCATCCAAGGCAAAACGCTCACCCTTATCCCACAAATTCGTTTGCAACCTGGCAAATCTTACACGGCCGTCTTTGGTGGTGTGACTGCTGCGGGAGTATATTACGGCGACATCAAAATCTCCTTCACCAATGCTGACCTGGACTACGGTTTGTATTGGTTTGGCAAGTATGGCCTGTGTGAAAAATACATCCCTGGCGTAGATAACGCTTTCTACAGTCCGACTCAAAAAACAGTTGTTTTTGCTCACGGTTGGCAAGCAAACTCTGTCATTGCTAAAGACGATTATGGTAGA
Source organism: Spirochaetota bacterium (assembly GCA_039028475.1). Classification (GTDB taxonomy): domain Bacteria; phylum Spirochaetota; class Leptospiria; order Leptospirales; family Leptospiraceae; genus JBCCIA01. The sequence continues at coordinate 905 of JBCCIA010000334.1, forward strand.
GATGGTTACAATTATGAAATTTTCTACATGGAAGAGAATAAATTCGGTGGTGCTAAGAAATACAATGGTTTAAAGAAATGGACGAACCACAACTGGATTGACAAGGGTTGGAATACAGGGATTGTCTACTGGAACCAATTTGCCGATGAACCCTCCGTAAGTGGCGGTAACTTCTTAGGTGTGCAAGCTGCGGAAGCAAAAATCTGGAATTTACAAGATGGCCCTAATGGTCCTCGTTACCGTGTTTTACAAGCAGACGGCAAAGCTACTTTTAAGAATTGGAACCGTAAGCTCAAATTTAAAGGTTCAGAAATACAAGTCAGCTCTGTAGGAGAATTACTCAGTCTCTATGTCGTGGATATTTTAAAGGGCAATACTTCTGGCAATATCCGTTTGGTTGGCCATTCCTTAGGAAACCAAGTTGCTACCTATCTGGCACGTGAAGTGGACAAGGTAGGTAGCACCATCAACCGTATCTCTCTCTTAGACCCAGCTTGGACAGGTGGTGAGAAGAATTATTTACCAGTCATTACTAATACAGATACTAACATTACTCTGAACTATAGCGGTGCAAAAGCAGTGGAGAGCAAGAGCAAAGGCAGACACTTCTGGGTGAGTGAATATGCAAGAGCTATACTTTATCAAGTGATGAACAACCAGTGGAGTAGGGGGATTGCCGTGGATCGTTACAACTCTACTTTGTTGAACGCTCACATTCCAGTTATGACTCCCAACCGTGAACTTAGCCGCCAAATCGCTGTAACTGATGTTATGCCTTGGTATTACAGTGGTACGCAAATCGGTGACAAGCATATTGTTATCCGTCACCACTACTTCTGGTCTATGGACTCCAGTGCTCCTGTGGAGTGCACGGTTCGCTTTTGGAAACGTAAGAAAACAGGGGACATCGCAGCCAGTGCTTCCACGCCTGGTTCTCGAATCCGTGAGATGATGGTGGATAGATACTATAGAGCACAGGTAGAAGGTCGCTACACTCCTGACCCTACAGACGATTGGTTTGAAAGAAAGAAAAAATAATCTCTTTTCTTTTTCAAGGAAAGCTGTAAAGGCAGTACAATTGGTACTGCTTTTTATAACTTCTATAGAGTAGACTATTTTTGGAGCCATAACTAACGGTACATTGTGGGATGGAAGTTTGCAATCTCACAAAAATCTCAGTGGAAGCTCTACAATTGAAATCCAAGTCTCACTTTGATACGATTCTTCTCCTAAATATCCCTCAAACTACCTTTTCCAGCTGTTTTAGGATTGGCACAGAGGTTGCAATATAGTAGTACAGTTGCCAGGAACTCACTTTTACGAAACCGAAAGAAAGCCTGGAAATAACATGGTTTTTAGGAATACACAATGACATTTCTGTACAGGATCTTAACAATTATTCTACTGGTTCTTTCTACCAGCTGTTCCGACAAATTAAAATCAAAGACAAACACAATCTTAGTTGGTTTACTCGTACAACCAAACGAAATAAGTGAATCTAACACTGCTATGGATTCCAATAATTTGGATACAAGTTCTAACCAGGGTGTAGTTGGTATTCCTGAGACTGTAGAAGTTCCAGCTAAAGCACAAACGATTGCTAAAGAAAGAATGATTGCCTTAGAAAATAGCTGTAAACCTCAGGAAGGTTTTTCCTATGAAACTTCTCGAAGTGTTCTGCTAAAAATCAAAGACAATGGCACAAACGTAAAATATGATGTTTATTCCTTTCATCCCGGTGAAAATATAGCTCAGTTGGGAACTGGCAGTCCTGTCAAAGGCGTCTTCCAACTTGTAGTCAATACTCCAACTCATATTAAAACCTTTTACATTGTCCGCCGTAGCCAAAGCGGATTTTATTCACAGAAATTGGACATCGACAACGATTGTGCTTTCTACCAAATAGAAGCAGACATCCAAAAGACAACAACACAAACACGCGATTACACACATGACTTTAGCAATGAAAATGACGTTCTCTACGGAGTGAACGGAAGCGGCGACCTATTCGTCATAGATACAGTCAATTTCAAGAGCACCATTATCGCTCAGTTACCAGAAACGGGTTCTTTTACCAATGCTATCGATGTGACAAATCGACAAATGTACTTCTTACAGGGTGGAGATTTATGGCGCTACGACATGACATCCTCTACATATACAAAGATCGGCAACTTGGGGAGAGGTGGTGGTTTGCCAAGAATGGAATACAGTACAGCAGATGGACTCTTGTATATGGGTAACCATGATGAATTGTACCTTGTCGACCCGTTGCGTGCAGAAGTATTGTCCACCTATAAGATAGACGGTATTGTAAATTCAACTACTGGTGGTGACTTAAAATTTGCAGCGGATGGAACACTGTATATGTGTACCTTCTCCGGCCTCTATAGATTGGGAGCCATCACTGAAGGCACTAGCATCCAAGCCGAACGACTCAGTGCAGATGGGCTTCCCTTTACACCCACATCTATGACTATCGATTCAGCTGGAATCCTATACCTAGGAGAAAACTCTGGCCAGGCAAAACTCATTGTCATGGACCCTACAAACGGCAACTGGGAATTGAAACATACCTACAAGCATAAGATAAACGATCTGAGTACCTTACCACGCGATGAAGCTTCCCTCTCCCAAGAGGATACCGACAATGATGGCATTCCCAACTACCAGGATCAATTCCCAGAGGATTCTAACAAAGCCTTTACCAGCTATACCCCCAGCCGCTTCGGATATGGCTCCCTTGCCTTCGAAGATCTATGGCCACGAAAGGGCGACTACGATTTCAATGACCTGGTGGTAAACTACCGCTTTAGCAAAATTTCCAATTCCCAAGGACAATATGTCGAGTTACTAGGAAAATTCAAAATAACAGCCATTGGAGCTGCCTACAACAACGGTTTTGCATTCTCCTTGCCCATCAGCCCTGAAAAAGTTGCCTCTGTAACCGGCAGCAACCTCAGCAAAAGTAATTTCATCCAACTCGCAGACAATGGCACTGAGAAAAAACAATCACGAGCAGTCATCGTAGTTTTCGATGAAGCAAGGCGCAACATAGAACGGCAGATAAGCGGTACACCCGCTGTAGACGGAATTGTTCTAGAGATCAAGATTACATTCACCGAACCCATTTCACCGACAGAACTTGGCCAAGCTCCCTTCGACCCATTCATCTTTGTAAATGGGCAGAGAGGCCGTGAGGTGCACCTAATGGGGCATGAGCCAACAGACTTATTTGACAGCTACCTTGCCGGTACTGCGGATGACCGTTCTCTTGCTGGTACCAGCTTCAGCAATGACAAACTACATCCCTGGGCATTACACATCATCCATGATTTCCATTTCCCATTAGAGAGAGTAAAAATAGAAGATGCTTACATGAATTTCGGAACTTGGGCAGAATCACGAGGTAGAGAACAAAGCGATTGGTACACAGACAAAACGGGCAACCGCAATACCAAGAAAATGTATATCAGAAGCCAAGAGTGGCAGTAACAACTGCTACTATCCTTCCGAATCACTACTTTCAAAGTTGTACCTTTGCAGGTAGTGTTAGCAATGATTAAGCTTTTCATTTGTCACAGATTAAAAAAAAACTTGCCAAATTTTGCTTTTTTACTCTAATTTATTTTCATGAAGATTTCTCTTATTTTCTTTGTTTCACTTTTTTTAGGATCGAATATGTTTAGCCAAGCCATCAAACTCCAAGCCCAGAAATTAAACCGTGACGGCTATGCCCTGTTGCAAACAAACCCTCAGCGTGCTGCAAGTCTATTCCAGAAAGCTGCCAAACTAGACCCCAGTGTTCCCGAATATCCCAGCAATACTGGAGTTGCCTACCTCAATCAAAAGAAATACAAAAAAGCCCTAAATTTCTTTTTAGAATCAACCCGCATTAGTCCCAGCTTTGCCCGCGGGTATTACAACCAAGGTGTTTGTTACCAAGCTATGCGCAAGAACAACGAAGCTATCTCGGCTTATCGAAAGTCCATTGACCAGGGAAACGATACCTATGGTGCCTATTTCAATCTAGCCTTAGTCTATTCGCGCGTAGGTGATAAGAAAAACGCAGTTGTGTACTACAAAAAGTTTATAAAGGTTGCGCCACCTTCCCTAGTAAAACCCATTGCTGATGCAAAAAAACGTATCAAGCAGTTAGAAGGGGCGGGTGAGGCTTGATGAAAGCATTTGTTAGCTCTCTCTGTTTCATTGTTTCTCTTTTGTTCTTTATCCAATGTGGCAAAGAGAAGAGTCCCTTAGACACCGGTTTGAATAAGCACCAGATCAATAACCAGGGAATCTCTCTCTTGCAAGAGGGAAATTTCAAAGAAGCACTAGAACGCTTTGATAAGGCGGTGGCAATGGACAACAACTTTGCCCTTGCGTACTACAACCAAGGTGTTTGCTACCAGGCTCTCAAGGATCTACCAGCTGCAACCAAAGCCTATTCAAAAGCTATTTCTCTAAAAGCCAACTTCCCAAAGGCACTGTTTAATCTTGCTTTGGTGTATTCACGGAAAAAAGACACTACGAATGCAGTGAAATTTTACAAGAAGTTTCTCAAAGTAGCCCCTCCGTCGATGCAAAAGCCGATTGCCGATGCAAAAAGACATATTGCTGAGCTTTCTCCATGAAGCATTTTCTAACAGCATCGAAGTTGCTACTTTCTGCTTTGTTTCGTAGCCGTGCCTTTGCAGAGGAGCACCGCGAGGATTCTGGGCGTAGCTTTTTTTTACAGGCCAGTTTTAGTTTTGCATTGGCCTTGTTTGTCTTAACGCTGTGTACCATTGCTTCTAACTTGCTGCTGCAATTGACTTCTGGATACTATGCTGAGGTAGTAAAAACTTCTCCCACTTTGCGCAACCACCCGTCGAGTCTCTACTTCCCAACCGCTAAATTGTATTTTGCCTTGGTTTGGTTTTTGTATGTAGTGGTCAATGGTAGCATTCGCTATGTAGCTTTGCGTTTGTTTGGTGAAGAACGGATTGATTTCGCAAAATCACTTGTCCAAACCGCTCTTGCGACAGTTCCTTTGATGCTTTCAGGTGTTTTTGTCCATATTCTCTACGATATCTTCCCACCTAAGTTTGATCGCAATGTATCTTTGGCAAAGGGGCAGCTAGCTCTTGCTGGTTTGAGCTTCTTTGCGAGCTTTGTCTGGGAGGCACGTATCTTCATCCTCATCAGCAAATCCTGGTTTGGCCAAAATACCGGCCGAGCCTTCCTGATTTGGTTCTTTCCCGTTTTTGTCTTCTTGGTATTGGTTTTTGTCTCAATTAGACTTGTTGTTTTAGGATCGTTCCGACTTTAGAGTTTACAGGGAAATGCTGTGCCTAAAAAGCAAAAAACTTTCTACTTGGCTACATAAGATGGCATACCCTCTACAAACGCTGGGTAGAAAAAATATTTGACAGCCTATTCAAAAGGCGCAAAAATAAGAGAGGCAATCGCAATGGACAGGGTAGCAGAGAAGGCAAATGAAATCATCAACCACCACGTAGGCTTTAGCTTGATTGCAGGAGCGATTCCTGTTCCTATTGCAGATATAATGGCGGTGAGCGTGATCCAAGTCGATATGGTGCAAAAAATTGCCCAAGCCTATGATATTACCTACAATAAAAGCTATGTCAAATCACTCATTACATCGTTGACGGGAAGAACTTTCCTTACATCTGTAGCAGGGAAATCATTTCTCACATCTCTCTCGGCACGGTCTTTAGCCGGAATTGGTGCCAGTCTACTAAAAACGATACCAGGTGTGGGAACCATGTTTGGTGTTGGTTCACAAGCAATTATTTCGGGAGCCAGTACCTATGCTGTTGGCAAACTGTTTGCATACCATTTTGCAAACAACGGTACGATTTCTAATTTTGACAAAGTATCTCTACAAGAAAAATACAATGACTTTTATACTGAGGGGAAAGACTACGTCTCTAAGATAAAAGCAAATACAGAACTGGATGACCCGCTAGCAGCTCTGGAAAAATTCAATGAAATGAAACGCTCTTATATTTTCTGAAGAAGCTGTCTCTTGATCTTTTTGTATTCTTCTTCAGAGACAATACCGGAGCGTTTCATTTCATTGAATTTTTCCAGAGCTGCTAGCGG
>JBCCIA010000335.1:0-6954 GCA_039028475.1 Spirochaetota bacterium
AAATTCATCTTCAGAAATATCGTTGGCGCGTCAGAGTTTACAGTATCTCGCTTTTTCTTTAAATGAGAAAGGTTATGTCGATATCATCGATCAGACTAAGTTGCCATTTGAAAAAATACTTATCACTTTAAAAACAAGTGCAGATGCTGAGTACGCTATAAAATCAATGCAGGTACGTGGGGCTGGGGTAATTGGCAATATTGCCGCTTTAGGAGTTTATTTAGCGGCGAAAGAGAAGCCAGAAGATAAGCATTATATTCACGAGAGTATTTCCCGGATAGGCCAAACGCGTCCAACTGCTGTGAATTTGCATATTGCATTAGAGAGAATGAAAGAGGTTCTAAAAACCACTAACGTAAGACTTGAAACTGCTCTATTGGCAGAAGCTGTACGTTTTTGTGAAGAGGATCGAATAGCTTCTGAAAAAATTGCTGGGTATGGCTGTACAATTATTGAAAATATCTACAAAGATAAAAAGGATACGGTGAATGTTCTTACCCATTGCAATGCGGGACGTTTAGCAATCATTGGTAAGGGTACAGCTTTAGCTCCTATTTATGCTGCGTTTGAAAAGGGTTTGCCAGTGCATGTTTGGGTAGATGAAACGCGACCTAGAAACCAAGGAGCAAATCTTACTTCTTGGGAATTGCAGGAAGCAGGCATACCTCATACAGTAATTGTTGATAATGCAGCTGGATTTTTAATGAAAAAAAGCCTCGTAGATATGGTTGTAGTAGGAGCAGATCGCGTTACAGCGACTGGTCATGTTGCTAATAAGGTGGGAACGTACCAAAAAGCATTAGCAGCAAAAGATAATGGAATTCCTTTTTGTGTTGCTTACCCTAAATCTACTTTAGATGAAAATATTACCGATGAAATCTTTGACATTCCTATCGAAGAACGTGATAGTGAGGAAATTACTCGTATGCGTGGTTTAGATAAAAATGGAAATATTGTGGAAGTAGATGTTTATCCTCCAGGCAGAAAAGTGAGTAATTATAGCTTCGATATAACTCCTAGAGAATTGGTAAGTTATTATATCACCGAAAATGGCAATCTAACCGAGCTTAAGGTATCCTAAAAGAGAGAAGTATATGAAAAGTTTATGGCAAGATAGTGAAGCTGCAAAGTATACTAGTCCTTTGGAGTTACGAGTTTATACTTCTCGGCTCTTGGGACAAGAATCTGAGTTAGTCCTACACGGCGGAGGGAACACTTCTGTCAAAGATCAAGAAACTGATATTTTTGGGGAAACGCATGAAATACTCTATGTCAAGGGTAGTGGTTGGGATTTGGCTACCATTGAAAAAGAAGGATTTGCCCCTGTAAAAATGGCAACTCTCTTAAAACTTGCTAATCTCGAAACTTTAAGCGATACTGATATGGTGAAATACCAAAGGGCAGCTATGACAAACAGCAGTGCTCCCAATCCTTCCGTAGAAGCTATTCTGCATGCTGTAATTCCTTACAAGTTCGTAGATCACACTCATTCTGATACTGTTGTTGCTATTACGAATACAGAAAATGGCTCCAAAAAAATTCGGGATATCTACGGTGAACGTGCTTTACTTGTACCATATGTTATGCCTGGTTTTATTCTTGCTCGAAGAATATATGAGATCGTTCAAAGTGTGGATTTGAATGATTATGATGCTATCATCCTCCTAAATCATGGAGTATTTACCTATGGAAATACCGCTAAAGAATCTTATGAAAGGATGATCCAAGCAGTATCTTTAGCCGAAAAGTATGTAGAGGAAAAGAATGTTAGGCTTCTTGCAAAAGCTGATAAGCAGAGTGTGGATTTACTTCAGTTTGCGAAGATGCGTCGTGATGTGTCTGTATTGAAAGGAACACCCATGCTAGCACGAGTTTCTTTAGAAAATACGGCTTTTGCACAACTTGCCAATGTGGGAGATTTGGTAACTCGTGGACCATTGACACCAGATCATGTAATTCGTACAAAAAGACATGCTGTTGTTTTAAATGGAACTGCTAGTATCGAAGACTATTCACAGACTTATAGAGGCTATTTTGCAAATAATGAAAACAATGGTTTAACTTGTTTAGATACAGCTCCTCGTTGGGGTGTTTGGCCAGGTGTGGGAACTGTTTCTTTTGGAGCAAATGCCAAAGACCTGGGCATTGTTGAGGATATTGTGTCTCATACAATTGCTGCTATCCAGATTGCAGAAGGTTTGGGTGGTTATAGAGCTTTGCCGGAAAAAGATATCTTTGAAATGGAATATTGGGAATTGGAGCAAGCTAAGTTAAACAAAGCAACTAATAAACCTCTGCACCAGGGAAAAGTAGCATTGGTTACAGGAGCCGCTAGTGGAATAGGCAAGGCTTGTGTGGAAGAGTTGGCTGCCGCGGGAGCTTCTGTATTGGCTGTAGATATTGACAAGAAAGTAGAATCTTTATATACACAAAGAAATATACTGCCTTTGTTATGTGATGTTACGCAGGAAGCAGAAATAACCTCTGCTCTACAGCGGGGAATTGAGTTTTTCGGAGGACTTGATATTGTAGTAAGTAATGCTGGCATTTTTCCACAGAGTATGCAAATTGAAACAATGGATCTGCAAATTTGGGAGAAGAGTATGCAGATCAATATGAGTTCTCATTTGAAATTATTGAATCAGACCGCGCCATTTCTGCGCTTAGGTTTAGACCCTGCGATAGTTATTGTTGCATCTAAGAATGTTCCTGCTCCAGGTATTGGAGCGAGTGCTTACTCGGCAGCAAAAGCAGGTTTGACCCAGATTGCACGTATAGCTGCCCTAGAATTTGCGCCTACAATTCGTGTTAATGTGCTACATCCTGATGCTGTTTTTGATACTGGTATTTGGAATGATGAAGTTCTGCAAAAGAGAGCACAAAATTACGGTTTAACAGTAGAAGAATACAAGCGTAGGAATCTTTTAAAAACAGAAATTTCCTCTTTAGATGTTGCTAAATTAGCCAGTGAAATGGTAGGAAGTCTATTTGCAAAGGTTACAGGTGCACAAATTCCTATTGATGGGGGGAATGAACGTGTAATTTAAATATTTTGTTGCCTGCCTTAGTGGAGTCCAGCTGTGACATATTTAAAAATGGAAGGGAAAACCAATTCTATGGATATATCAATTGTTATTCCTGTATATAATAATTGGGAGTTTACGAAAGTATGCTTAGAAACTGTAGCTCTTGGCTTTGCGCAAAATAGTGAAATATCCTATGAAATTATTGTAGTTGACAATGCATCTTTTGATGCAACAGAATCTCAAATTTCCACTTTAAATTTCTCAAATTTACAGTATGAAAAACTAACTCAGAATTTTGGTTTTGCGATTGCTTCTAACAAAGGAGCTGAAATAGCTACTGGAAAATACCTGTTGTTTTTAAATAATGACATAAAAATCTTTCCCAATGCTATCGAGTATCTTTATAAAGCAATACATAGTGCTTCCAACATTGGTGTAGTAGGTAGTAGGCTATTGTATCCAAATTTTACGATCCAACATGCTGGATTAGCTATGGATGAAAACTATGATTGGTGGCATATATTCAGGAATTATCCAGGTTCACATCCTCTTGTCTTGGAAAAAAGAAAGATGCAAGCTATAACGGGAGCGTCTATGATGCTTAGGCGGGAAGATTTTTTTAAGGTTGGTCGGTTTGACGAAAGTTATCTTAATTCTCATGAGGATTTAGACCTTTGTTTTAAAATCCGTAGACTTGAGAAAGATATTCTTTATGAACCTGATTCGGTGATGATACATTATGAATCTATCACAGATGGTAGATATGGCTCCAATGAAAAGAATAGATTTGTGGAACTATGGAAGAAGGAAGCTAGGTATGATTACACAGAAAAAACGTTGGTATATGCAGAAAAAAAATTCTCTTTATACAATACTAGCTTACTAGATAGCAACTTAGAAAGGGTCTACTTCTCTAAAAATGATGCTTTAGATGGTTCTTTTGCCAAAATGCAAACTAGAGATCTGCTGCAAATAACCATGGAAAGGTTGCGTTTAGAACAAACTATCAAAAAGCAACAACACGAGATTTCTTCTCTACGACAAGAACATTACTTAGTCATTATGCGTTTAGGAAAAATAATTTTATGGTTTCCAAATCTTTTGAGAAGACTCATTCGTTGGATTTGGAAATCGTAAAAATTAGTCTCTATGGGATTTTTAAGATATATATATAAAAAGTTAAGAGTGAATCGATTTGACAATGTAATTATATCTATTTTACATAAACTTTTTTATTTTAGAAGAACTACTATTAAAATGCACAAAATTTTCCGCGAAAGACAGTTTGAAAAACTGTGTGTTTTCTCGCATTTTGACTCTTCTAATACAATTCATCCATATGTGGTTTATTATATAAAATGTCTTTACGAGTTGGATTTTGATATTGTGTTTGTATCTACTTCTAAGGAATTATCTGAGAAAGAAATAGGTAAGCTCGATAAATATATATTTTCCTGTTTACACCGCACAAATGTAGGTTATGATTTTGGATCTTGGAAGGTTGGTTTATTTTCTGTTGCTTATAAAGAGTATAAGGAAATCTTGTTTGCTAATGATAGTGTATATGGACCATTATTTGACCTTAGAGCTGTATTTGCTGAGATGGATAGTTTAAAAAGTGATATATGGGGTATAACTGACTCTTGGTCTATTCAGTTTCATTTAATGAGTTACTTTATTGTTTATAGAGAGAATGTGATCCAAAGTAAGATATTTGATGATTTGTGGAAGTCAATTGTTTTCTTGCCACGCTTTTTTAAGAGCTTTATTATTAAAAAATATGAAATCGGATTCTCGCAGATTTATTTAAAACATGGCTACAACTTGCAAGCCTACTGCAATTATTATGAGCTGTTGGATAAGGTTATTGAAAGCAATGAGGTTGAATGTTATACCCAACGTATCAAAAGGGAAAAATTGACTTCTACGATTTATTTCTGGAAACCTCTGATTACATATATGAAAAGTCCATTTCTGAAAGTGGAAGTCTTAAAAAAAAATGTCTCTGAAGTTGATAATTACGATGTATATCATATTCTAAAACAATACTCTAGGTATGATTGTGAATTAATTATGGAGCATTTAAAGAAGCTGGTTTAGGGTGAAAGTTAAATTTTTAATTATAGGTTCTGGTCCTACAGGTCTTGGCGCCGCTTATCGTTTGAAAGAAAAAGGCATTGAAGATTTCTTAATACTGGAGAAGTCCGCAGTAATGGGAGGACTGGCGACTAGTTTTATTGACTCCAAAGGTTTTACCTGGGATATCGGAGGACATGTCCAGTTTTCTCATTATCGTTATTTTGATCAGCTTATGGAAAAAGCTCTGGGGAAAGACGGCTGGTTTCACCATGAACGAGAATCTTGGGTTAGGATGGATGGAACCTTTATCCCATATCCTTTTCAGAATAATATTAAATTTTTAAGTAAAGAAAAAATGTGGGAATGTCTATCTGGACTTATACAGATACGCGATATGTTGCACTCGCAAACCCCTGAAAATTTTAAAGAATGGATTCTTGCTACGTTTGGTGAAGGAATCGCCAAGCATTTTATGTTTCCTTATAATTATAAGGTATGGGCCTACCAAGTTGAGAAAATGGCCTACCAGTGGATAGGAGAGAGAGTTGCCGTAGTTGATTTACAGCGAGTTGCGAAAAATATTATCTTTGACAAAGAAGATGTTTCCTGGGGACCTAATCATACATTTCAGTTTCCTAAACAAGGAGGAACAGGAGCTATTTGGAAATCGGTTGCCGAAATGGTTGGGAAAGAGCATATTCGTTTGCAAGCAGATGTAATCCGCGTCTTTCCGAAAGAGAAGAAAGTCCTTCTCACCAATGAAGAAGAAATTACTTATGAGTATTTGCTTTCTACCATGCCTTTGGATTGTTTTACTGCAAAAATTAAAGGCTTGGCAGAAGATATCGTCACAAAAGCATCTGGTCTTTTGCACTCAAGCTCTCATATTGTTGGAATTGGGCTTACTGGTGAAGTACCTCCAGAGTTAGCAAAGAAGTGTTGGATGTACTTTCCCGAAAACAATTGTCCATTTTATCGTGTTACGGTATTTTCCAATTATAGCCCAGAAAATGTCCCACGGGATGGTACGTATTGGTCGTTAATGACTGAAACAAGCGAGTCTGTTGACAAACCTGTGAAACGTGAGTTTCTCGTAGAAGAAACGATTGCAGGCTTACTCAATGTTGGTTTGCTACAAACTCGTAAAAATATTGTTTCGAAATGGACTTATACTGCAGAATATGGTTATCCGACCCCTTCTTTGCAGCGAGATGAAATTTTAAGTTATGTGATTCCAAAGTTAGATGCTTTAGGACTTTATTCGCGAGGTAGATTTGGAGGTTGGAAGTATGAAGTATCTAACCAAGATCATTCTTTGATGCAAGGAGTTGAGTGGGTGAATCGGATAGTAGACAATATACCTGAAATAACCTATTTCTACCCAGCTATGGCTAATGCAAACTATGCAAAATCATAAGCAAGACCTTGTCTCCATTATTATGCCTGTTTATAATTCAGAGGCTTATATTCGAACAACACTAGATTCTGTGCTATCTCAAAGTTATACGAATTGGGAATTATGGGTTGCAGACGATCTTTCCCAAGACAGTAGTAGAAAAATCATTCAAGAATATACTGGAAAAGATAGTAGAATTAAAGCAATTTACAAAGAAAGTAACTCAGGGTCTGCTGATTCGCGCAACCAAGCTATCCAAAAAGCGGAAGGACGCTATATTTCTTTCTTAGATTCAGATGATTTATGGGATTACAACTTTTTAGAGAAGCAGATCTCCTATATGCAAAGGAATAAGGCTGCTTTTTCCTGTTGTAGTTACCGTATTATAGATGAAAATGGTGACGAGATTTTAAAACCTCATATTGTTACTCCCGAACTAGTAGACTATCATAC
>JBCCIA010000336.1:0-6931 GCA_039028475.1 Spirochaetota bacterium
ACATAAATTACAATCAAGATGATAAAAGCTAATACAATTTTAATTTGAAGTTTCATTTTACATACATACATAAATTCTTTCACTTTTTTCGTCCAACCTAACAAACTGTACTCTTTTTCGCGTATAAACTTATAATCCTAAGCGACTTTTCCGTTCAAAAGCCTATACTATAATTACAAACTAAAAGTAAAGCCTGAATTTGGGCACTAAAAGGAAAAGAAAATGAAAAAGTTCAAAAGAATAGTACAAAGTATAGGCTTAGCACTGCTGCTAACCTATTGCAACGGCTCCGCACCCACACAAAAACCCACAGACTCTACACTTGCCTTGGCAAGTATCCTACAAGAGACCGCACCAACAAACACACAAACCCCAGCTACAACATTTGATATAGCAAACACCAAAGCGAACCTACGCAGCATTTTAGAAAACCTCAGCGATGGCTCCTTTAGCTTTGATGACAGCATTGGAATCACTTCTTTTGATGGTGTTAAAATTGCTGCCAACATATTTGTTCCACAAACTGACCAAACCGAGCAGAAATTTCCAGCTGTTATCTTCATCAACAGTTGGGCTTTAAACGAATACGAATACCTAGTACCTGCCGCAAAATTAGCACAAAAGGGCTACATCGTCCTTAGTTACAGTACACGCGGTTTTGGTTCCTCAGAAGGACAGATCAATGTAGCTGGTCCTAAGGACAACGCAGACCTTGGAAAAGTTCTCGATTTCTTAGAAGCTAATTACCCGGTTGATGTAAAAAACATAGGACTTGCAGGCATATCGTATGGATCGGGAAACTCACTGATTGGACTCGCCTTGCAGGATAGGGTTAAAACAGCGGCTGCGATGAGTGGTTGGGCAAGCCTGACAGATGCACTGCATGGCAATGGCAGTACCCGTTCCGTATGGGGAAGCATACTCTTAGTATCCGGCTATTTCACCGGTACTATGGACCCCATCATTGCACAACAATTCTCACGTCTGTTACAACACAAAGACATCGATGAGGTATACGCTTGGGCCGATATCCGCTCTCCACAAACTTACCTCGAACAAATCAACCGTGCAGGAAAATCTGTGTATATCAGCAATAACTTGTCAGACGAATTGTTCCAACCAAACTCTATCATTGAATTTTTTGAAAGGTTGACAATTCCTAAAAAGTTAGACCTCAACCAAGGCATCCATGCAACAGCAGAAATTCCAGGGATCTTTGGCTTAGAGAACTATGTCTGGAACAATGTCTACCAATGGTTCGATTACCACCTCAAGGGAATTGACAATGGGATTATGGACAGCCCGCAGGTAAGTATAGAAAAAAAACTAGATACTGGAAGAGCGAATTACCAAAACTGGCCCGCTAAAAATATCTCCTACCAAAACCTCTACACCCACCCACGCTCCTTTTTTCGCAAAGCAGCTCTTAAGACTTCACCATACAAATCACAAACATACAATAAAATTTATAGTGGGATTGATACTCTCGCTACTACAGGCATTCCCATTCTTTCACCCATATTAGAAGGTCACACCGATGCACCCGTCTACTGCTATCCTAGCCTTATCAGTTCTGTAAACGGCATCGCTTATAAATCGGAGCCATACCAACAGGGTTTAAAGATACGAGGCATTCCCAAATTGGGACTAGGCATAAGCCTTTCCAAGAGCAAAGGAATGGTAAATGCCTACCTCTACGATGTATCGAAAAGTGGATTGGGTAAGCTCATAACCCACGGAACAGCTTCCTTTTATGGTAAGGAAAAAAACTCTGAATTTTATGAGGAGTTTGGCCTAGTCGCTGTCGCTTACGACTTACCAGCAGGACATAGATTGGCTTTAATCATAGACACAATAGAACCACAATATGCAGTTCCCACTCTACTGCCCTACTCTATCAAATTTCACTACTCACAAACAAAACCATCTAAACTACAAATACCTGTAGAAGATTAGAAAATTTTATTGCGAAGCAAATCAGCAATATTATAACATGGCAAAGTGCAACTGAGAGATAGCTCCAGTTGCACATCCTACTTACACAAACAAGAAACAGTCATGGATATTGCTCCCTGGATACATTTTGGCATTGGACTATCCCTACTACTAGCTTTTTTGGAACTACTTGCATCACGAAGACTGAAAAGATTTTCGTGGCTCCTGCCCTTTTCTTGTAGCCTCGCCTTGCTACAATGGCAAATACTAGTTTATATCCAAAAATTATACGAACTACACCCCGAGTGGCTTACTTTTGCGATAGGGAATATTAGCCTGCTCGGACCCATATTGTATTCCCACAGCCGACACGTTTTTGCAGAACTGAGTGAGAAAAAAGCAAAACCTCTCTACCCACATTTTTTACTACCTCTATTTATCATATCTACTGAGTTGTATTTCTTGTATTTACCTGCTGGTGAAAAACTGCATCTATTGCATCGATCCTTTACCGGAGACAGATTGGATATTATAAATTTAGGTATGTTTCTCGTCAGCCTAAGGCTTTTTGCATATTTTGTAAACTTTCTAAAACGCTTTTATGATTGGCGAAAAGATTTAGATATCCACTATCCAAGTCCTCTTCTCAAATTACTGTTATTTTACATATCCCTAACAGTTCTTCTTTTTCTCGCTTTCTTGCTACGCTCGCAAGTCTTGGTAAAAATGGGTAGTGTATGCTTAGTTTTCGTACCAATCCTAGTTTTTATGTACAGAGAACTATACCCTAATTTTTTTGCTAAAGTGCAAAAAGAAATCCTAGCCAAAAAATATGAAAAAACACAATTAAAAGGCATCGATGTGCAAGCCGTACACGAGCGTATAATCACACTGATGGAAGCCGATAAACTCTATCACGACGAAACCCTCAAGCTAGCCAGTCTTGCAAAAGAGTTACTACTTAGTCCAAACCAACTTTCTAGAATTCTCAATGAGTCATTCCAAAAAAACTTTAATGATTTTATTGGAGAATACCGCATCGCAGAAGCAAAACAGCTACTAGTACAACAACCTGATAAAACTGTTTTAACAATTGCACACGAAGTAGGTTTCTATGCAAAGTCAACTTTTAATGCAAAGTTTGTGCAAATGACTGGTATGACGCCTACAAAATACCGCAAACAGCATACATAGCCAACTTTTCCTAAAAAAACTCAGGTTCCACCAATATCCCCAGGAGCAACAATGGGAGCTGTTAACGATTGTGAGTCATCAAGCAACTTCTGCATATCAGCTCGCAATTCGCCAAGTAGATCTGCTACACATTGTTTACGATTCTTTTTATAGGCATCTGCATAATCACCAAATTTATAGGTCTTGGCAAAAAATACATGGGCTTCGCGAGGTTCATGGTGTGGTTCACCACCCAACATTCGAGGTCTTTTGCCAAGAACAAGCGACTCAAACCTTTCCAACCATTCGTAAAATCTTTCTGGTGTAGGATTATTGATAAGATAATCCCTCTTCATAACAATAAAGTCATAGGCTCTAATACAATCCAAGTTGATCTGTTCCATTTCAGCTTGCGAAAGCTTCGGGAGGTCATTAGAAGGATAATCAATTTCAATCAGCTCTAAAGTAGTAGTGATGAGTCTTAATTTGTGAATGGCATCGGCATTTCGATCGTAGTGCTTTAATTTCATAGTATCGGCCATTCTATCTAACATCGTATGTCTAAGTTTGCCAATCCTATAATTATAGTCTTCCTTAGTGATTTCTATACCATATTCTCTTTCGGCTTGTTCTTGTAGGATTCTGGCGACCATTAAAAACCTACGCAAAAGATTTCTTCCTCCAGCCTCTGCTCCCAACTTTTTCTCAATGACTGATATATGTTTCTCTAAATTCTTCTTAACTTGCTCGTGGGGAGTCTTGATAACATACTTAATAAAAGCAGGCAAAATCGTAATATCAGCATCTGGCTCTGTAGCTCTTGCGTCCGCCAAAGCAGAAAAGCCTAGCTTGATAATTCCAGGTTGGAAAGGCATTAAGTTATCATTCTCACTGCACATAGGCTCCCCTTCGGGAAAAATGACTAATTTGCCCTTAGGTTGCGACAAAATATAACGGGTCATTTTCATAGACTCTTTGTCAGCGACTCCGGGCAAAACAGAAAATGTACCAGTTCCTTGAAACCATTTACCAACCATTCCATCTAAATAATCAAAAGCCCTTCTAGTAGCCATATAGTGAAACCTAGTACCCATCTTGTTGGCAATGTAGTAGGTTAGCATTGGTTCTGCTTGGCTAGGGTGGTTGGTGAAAAATAAAAGCCTCTCGTTGTGCAAGCGGACAATCCTTTCTCTATCCTCCGGTTTGATAATAACGTCTTGGATGTTTTGGGTTAATTTTAAAGAAATAGGTGACATAGCATCAGAAAACCAGGCTACAGCGACATTAAACTCAGGAGGGATAAAAAAAGTTTTCATACACTTTTCTTCTATACCACCACTTTATCTGCAATAAAAATTTTATAGCGTGTCCTAAAATCTGTCTATTCTTATATAGAAAGCAAGCTGCAAGAGCCTGTAGTGTTGCTTTAGGGACAGGCTCTTATATATACTCTAAAGTACACTGCAAAAGATATACTCCCTTTTCTCCTTGACCCGCTTTTCTATATATGCCTCCTACATACTATGAAATTCATCATTATTTTCTTAACACTGTTTATCCCTCTTTTGGCACAAAGTAAGCATCCGATTGAAAAGTGGACAGAGGAGCAATTGGCCAAACCTGAAAATGCAACAACCCTAGCCATGATGCGAATCACCCACCAAGCGACAAGAAAATGGGACTTAGAACTCAACCGTACCTACAAAAAACTAAAAAAGGTCTTAAAACCAAGTACCTACCAGAAACTAAGAAAATCCCAAATAGCATGGATTCGTTTTAAAGAAAAGGAAATTGCTTTCTTAACGGAATTCTATAACCGCTCTGGCACCATCTATCCGCTGATGCGAGACAGTGCCATACTAGAAATTACCAAAAACAGGGTGATAGAATTACAATCAACCCTAGAACTCTTTAACGGAATGTAAGGGTAGTCTAAAAACTTAAAACAAAGTTTTGATCATATTCAAACCAAGAATTTCTGTAGCTGTCATAGCTCCCGAAGTTAAGGCACTGGCAACTCCTGCGAATAGAATATCCTGACCAGTAATATAAAGATTTTCAATCGGAGATTTGGGACGCATCCACTTTTCTGCGAACCTGGCAGGGGTATGATCCAGACCATACAACTCACCGTGTTGGTATTTATTGAAATACTCTGTGGATAGTGGGGTGGATAGTTCTGAATAGTCAATTCTGCCCTTTGCCTCTGGCACATACTTATAAACATAGTCTAATAACCTATCGGAAAATTCTTGCTTCAAGGCATCATAGCCCTCGCCTCTTTTTCGCCAAGGTTTATCCTTCCATTCCTGGAACCATTCATAAGGAGCAGGAGCAATGACATCAATCGTCGACTTCCCTGGATAATTTTTCTCCCAATCAGGATCTTTGAAGGAGGGAAATGAGATGTAAACCAGAGGAAAGTCAGCATTTCGATCTTTCTGGAAAGTTGCCAGTGATTTGTCATGGTCGTAGTCAGGATACACCCAGATATTACCATTGCCAATGCTAAAATCATTTCGTGTTGCTTTCAAACCAGTATAGAGGCAAATGTGACCTATGGAAGGTTTGAGGCTGCTGAGCTTCTTTAGCAATCCCAGTGCAAGAGCCGTTTCTTTTGCAATCAGCTTACCATAGGTATTGAAATAACCAGTCGCACTGACAATTTGCTTTGCCAAAATTTCATCTCCGGTTTCCATTTTCACACCGAAGGCTTTTTCGTCTTTTATAAGAATCTCATCTACTTGCTTTCCCACAAGTACCTTACCACCAGCCCGTAAAATTACTTTTTCAATGGTTCTAGCAATACTGGATGCACCACCCACCGGAAAATTTCCACCATCTAAATAATGGTACGCAACCATAGCATGCATCACAAAACTGGATTGTCCAGGTGGCAAACCATAGTCTCCCCATTGCCCGACAAGTACGGAGATCAACTTTTCATCCGATGTGAGAGTTTTTAAAACATCCATCGTTGTTTGGCCAAAGTATTTTTTTAAGATGGGTTCTGTAACAAATGAGGTAACTCCAGAAAGAAACTCAGGACTCATTCGATCTGCCACAAAAGCCGGCATAGCTACTAGGTTTACCTCTCGAAGGAGACCAATATACTTATCCAAAACTTCTTTTGCGTTTGGAAAGTGCTTGAGAATTTCTTCTTTAAAGTTTTCCTCTCCTGCTCGAAAAGGGTATTCTGTACCTCCAATAATAATTCGATCATAGATCTCATCCATATAGGCCCATTTCAAAGCACCATCAGTGATCAAATCATACATTTTCCGAATAGGAGAGAATTCCTTATGGACATCGCCAATATAATGCAAACCCACATCCCACTCGTACCCTTTACGGGAATAGCTATGGGTAAAGCCACCCGCAGTATAATGCTGCTCCAGCACTAGAACTCTCTTACCAGCCTTAGCCAATAAAGCAGCAGTAGTCAACCCTCCCATTCCAGAACCTACAACAATTACGTCATAGCTCTTACCTGCATCTTCCGAATTATACCTTTTCCCAACATTACTACTCATAGCGAACCTCCTGTAAGATAGTTACCAAGATCCAATACAATTAAAAGTCTGTAAGCAAAAAACTTTTTTTATTTCAGGCGAATTAGCAAGCATATGAGTTTTTTTGCTTGAAAATCCCAAGCCTTACCACTTATATAATAGTTTGCACTATAGAAAGATTAGCCAAATACTATTTTCCTAGCTTTGGCAGAATCTATTTTTAGTTAAAACCAATTCGAATAGTCAAAAAATAACTTCATGCAAAATAAAGATAAATATTCTCCTAAAAATATTTCTATATTTCTATTACT
>JBCCIA010000337.1:0-6921 GCA_039028475.1 Spirochaetota bacterium
AGCCTGATATATTGGGTGGTGTGTTTAACTCTTTCAACGATAGAGTCTATTTTATGAACTCTGGTTCGTTGACTTTCAATACATCGACTTGTAAAGAAGGTAGTACCTATAGTGCTGGTGTCTGTGAGCAGGATGGAGGGATCGTACGTTCTATAAATAACGCGCCGGCGGATTGCACCAATACTGGTTGTACCGATTGGGTAGATATCACACCAACTTCTACCAAATACCGACAGTATTTTTCCATTGGCTTGGAGCAGGTGAGTGATCTGATTCCATCGCAAAGACCGATTCCAGATACAGCAGAATACCAAGGTAAATTTTACTTTGTAAGAAATGCCTGTACACAAGTCCTTTGGGATGACGGTGGTTCTGGTGGAGATACCAACAACGGTTGTACTTTTAGCAACTCCTGTGGTTTGCCGGCTAACCAAAATGATAGTCTTTGTCCAGATGGCTCTGAAATTCCACAGTTGTGGAAATGTGACCCTGCATCTACAGGGAATGCAACAGAGTGTGATTCTGACGACTGGACGTTGGTGGCTGAAAATGCTTCTACAGGCAAAACTAATTTTGGTGATAGCAACAATAAGAAGATTACTATGGTCGCACACAATGGAGATTATCTCTATGTGGGCTTTGACAATGCAACAACAGGGATAGAAGTTTGGCGAACCAACACAGCCGATCCTTCTGCTGAAGGAGACTTTACCCAGATCGGTGGGGATGGTTTTGGAGAAGGAACTAATATTACAGAAGTTTATGACAGGGTATCTTTAGGGAGTGGTTCTATCCATTATCTCTATATGAGTATTGGGAAAAACAGTGTCCCAGTGCGGGTACATAGGCAGCAAAATACTGGACCGGTAGTATTGCTAGAAAATAAAAGTCCCTTCGAAGAGAATAGTCTTTTGGCTTTCTTAGGTGGTAGCAATGAGTTAACCCAAAAATATTGGTACGTATTTTTTGCTTTTGTATTGTTGCTATTTGGGTTTTTATACTATCGTGTCAATTATGTAGTACATGGAAATCAGAAGAAATAAAAAGGAGATAGTTATGAATATTTATAAGAAAATTGCTAAGGCTTTGTGTTTTTTCATAAGTCTCAGTTTTTTGGCAAATTGCCAATTGCACCATGCTAGGGTAAAGATGCTGCGTAAGAACAAACCGGCAGCTTCAGGCCCAGTGGTAAAAGCGATTCCTCCATCTTGTAAAAAGAACCAAAGATACAAAAAGAATCGTAAAGCATGTAAAGCTGATAAGAAAAAGCTAGAGGAAGAGTTAGCCCAAAAAGCACAAATTGCTGCTAGCGAAGCAAGTGCAGAACCTGTAGTCAAAGAATTCCACCACAAATACTATGTTTGGGGCTTATATCCCAAAAAAGTTACAGAAGACATCAGTGGAGTGTGCCCAGCTACACGGGGAATCAAAGAGGTGTATTCTTATGCAAGTCTTATGGATGCAGCATTGACACAGCTAACAATAGGTTTTTACTGGCCTAGGACTTTGAAAGTCAGTTGTTATTAAGAGAGGAGAATGTCATGAAACAAACAGTATGGATTTTACTATTCTTAGGATTATTTGTTAGCTCTTGTAAAACTGGTTTTCACAACTTAGAAGTCGTTGTCAAACCAGGGGCCTCCCTGGCAGAAGCAATCCCTGCAGCAGATACAGAGGCAAGTGCTGAGAGTGCTGGTACAGGTAAGGAAGGAAATACCGATGCTGGCAAAGAAGGGGATAGCGCGGAAAACTCACCGGCAGAGGAACCGGTAGCAGAATTGAAACCGATTCGTTATGTTAGTTTGGGGTTTGGCATTTACGAATATTCCAAAGCAATTGAGCCAGCTTGTGGACAAAGCCTACAACGTATAACGATGAAGAGAGATTGGATTGATTTTACCATCCATTGGTTTTTTGGTGGGATTTACTCGGAGCGTAGTGTTTATATCCATTGTTCTCCCTAAAAGAAAAAATAAGCATTTACTTTGTATAGAGTCTAATTTATGTGCAATAAGTAGAACTACAACAATGCCAAAAGGGAGCGAAACAAGCAATGGAAGAGAACTATAAGGTTGTGAAATCGGATAAAGAATGGAAGGATCTTCTAAGCAAGGAAGAATACCATGTTCTACGCAAGGAAGGAACAGAAAGAGCATTTACAGGGGA
This sequence comes from Spirochaetota bacterium, assembly GCA_039028475.1. Classification (GTDB taxonomy): domain Bacteria; phylum Spirochaetota; class Leptospiria; order Leptospirales; family Leptospiraceae; genus JBCCIA01. Next base: position 2,167 of record JBCCIA010000337.1, read on the forward strand.
GTACCATGACAATAAAGAACAGGGAAACTACTACTGTAAGGCTTGTGGCAATCTTTTATTCTCCTCTCAAACTAAATTTGATTCTGGTACTGGTTGGCCAAGTTTTTACCAACCAGAAGGCGAAATGCAAGTTGCTACTAAGGTAGACCGAAAGTTCTTTATGACCAGGACAGAGGTGCACTGTGCAAGTTGTGGTGGGCATTTAGGACATGTTTTCAACGATGGTCCCCAGCCTAGCGGCCTTCGCTACTGCATCAATTCCGTTTCTTTACAGTTTAAAAAGGAGTAGCCACTCTCAGCAACTTCTAAGTGCTACCTTGTTGCTGGGAAAAGCTTATAGTAATCGCTTGTGCAAGTTTCAACACAGCAGGATGGTTTGGTTCACGTGAATTGGCTGTTTCCAGCATAGCCAGAGCTCGCTTATGATTCTTGACTAGGTAGTGTAGGTTTGCCAGGTGGATTAAATTTTGCAAAAGCATGGGTTGGCGAATGTGCAACCTTTCTGCCGGCTCCAGCGCTTTGCTGTAGTTGCCCTGTAACTTATAAGCCATAGAATAGATCAGTAAGATATGGTCATCTTGTGGAACGTGTTGCAAGTATTCTTCGCACAAAAGCGTGACCTTACGATAGTTTTTCTCTAGGAAGAATAGTTGAATACGTAGACGCCATATTTTCTTATTAAAACTCCTTCCTTGCGCTAAATCAGCTAATATCATCTGGGATTTTTCTATATGGCTTTGCTCGATTAGTTTTTTTACCTTTTGTATTTTGGTAAATTCATTGCTGGAAAGTTGGTAAATATTCTTTCTGTGTGGGGAACCTTTGTAGTTGATCAATAGTAAGGATAGATCATCACTGAGTTCACCGTAGCTGTGGATGGTTTCCAGCATCTGCTCTAATCCAGCCTGTGATTTTTCGACCACTGTTAAAAATAGGGTTTCATCTTCATTGATGATACGATGTCCCGTATCATCTAAAGCTAATAAAATATCGTCGCGTCCATCAGAACCCAAGATTACCTTGTCATCGGGGTAGAGTTGCAAGATGTGTACCCTGATATCTTCTGCTGAACCTGGAGTGCCAATTTTTAGCAGAGTTGTATCCTTACCAAAAAAGGATGCTTGCCCATCACGGTACAAAACACCTAATGGATGTTCCGCATTGATGTAATACATGATTCCACATTCGTTATCAATTAGGCCGAGAAAGGCAGACATCATCATAGAACCGTCAAAACTCTTGAAGACTTTTTGCAGTTCCACAAAGGTGAGTTTGATCCACCTTTCTGGGGAGAGTGATTTGTAATCAATAGCGATCTTGGTTCTTTCGATGATGGATTTTAAAATAGAACCAAAGACCAAAGCACCACCTGCACCCTGCATCGATTTTCCCATTGCATCTGCATTGACAAACACACTATAGGATTTTCCAGAGAGCTGGATGGTTTCGGCTATACATAGGTCACCTCCCAAGGAGGAAGTCCATTGTTTGAATTGAAAACTTTTTTTTTGAACCGTGAGCTGTTGGATATCGATTTGGGTATTGGCGATCTGCGCACCCAGAAGAGGTCGCAAGAGTAGGGACGTTAGAAAATAATCTCCGTCCTGCTGTTTTTTCAATTTTTGGATTTTTTCTAACGAGGTGCGTCTTTCGATTTCACTGGCGATGCTATGGCTAAGCATCTCTAAAAATTCGATTTCAAACTCTTCAAATATCGACTTGCTATCCGTATCATCAAAGAAACATAATAAGCCATAGGGTTTGTTGTGCATTTGGATAGGGCTTGCAATCCAGCTTTGGATGTGTTTAGAGGGTGTTGCGATATTCGACAGTGTTTCTGACTGTGTGGTTTGTTCTTGGAAAGCGGCTTCGGCAAAAAAGTTCTCCTGTACGAGTAAAGCCACACACTCTTCTCTACTAAACCTACCAAAAGAAGCTAGCAATAATTTCCCATTTGTTTCATACCTTACTAAAAGTCCACTTGTCATTGCCAAAACTTTTGCACCACTTGTCAGGTATTCCCGGTACATATCCTCCAACTGTTCAAACTGGGAGCTTGTCAAACGGTGGATTTCTTTTAGACTGCTGGAAAAACTGTCTACCTCTTCCGAGGCTTGTAAAATCAGATTTTCCGCTTCCTGTCTCTCTTGCCGTTGCGTTAACCAATTGCAGAGAACTTTTAAAAAACTATAGTCCTCTGCAACAACTTGTGTGTACTCTTGTAAAAATAGGCTAATATAATCCGTTACTTCCCCGTAGACATCTACAATTGGGTAGATGAGAAGTTTTGCAAAGGTGACAGGATATTGTTGCAAAAACTCACCATACCTTTGCTGCATTTCTTCTTGGCTAAGAAGAAGACCCTCTGTAGGGATAGTTCCCTGAAAAGGGTTTTCTACCTGATTCAGTAAGGTCGCTAGCGATTCGTCTTGGACAAAGGTATTGCCATTTGTAACAAGCTCTCCAGTTTCCAAGTCAAGGCAGAGGAAAAGACAAGCCTTGGCTTGGAAACTTTCGCCAAGGTAGTGTGCTATTTGTTGGAAAAAGTTGTCTTCTTCCTCACAGGTCTGGATCTTGTACAGTGTTTCCCAATGATTGGCCATTTTCAATGGAGAACTTACTCAGAGATATCCAATCTATTTACCGATACCTCACAGAGTGTATCCCCCTTGGCGCGGCAGTGGGTTTGGGTTCCAATGAAGGATTTGTCACTGGAGAATAGGGAATCGTAGTACTCTGCATTCAGTTCTGGTTTTTCTGTAATGTCACCATGGTAGAGTAGGTTCATCAGACCCGCAGCACCACCTGTGAGAAGAAAGCCAATAGGAGAGTCCGATTGTCCATATGCTCCCAAATAGCCATTGCTTTCGTAGCTGCCATCCACAGCGAGTTTCATGCTTTCTCCTGGTAGCAATTCTTGGATTGCCCAGTACCCCCAACCAAACGCGTTGGCAACGGCGATGATTCCAGAGGCCCAGTCTTCTTTGGTTTTGCAATTCGGTTCAATCATCCCTGCCCATTCGTCGGATTTCATGATGCCCCCGAAGGTATTGAATGCACAACCGTGTCCCGCTTCAATGAGTAGGTCTCTTGCTAGATCTGGTTCTCCTGTTTCCTGTGTGATATAGCGTACCATTTCGTAAGAGATATAGTTGTAGTAATTGGCAAAGTGCCTGGTTAGATAGACACCGAAAGCTGGAATCAAACCATCTGCATTGCCAATGAGCTCCAAGCCTCGGATGGTTTCGGTGATCCCCTTTTCATCGAGGTTTGTTGCAATTTTAGCGACTTCTCGCTGCTGGAGTACATTGACACCAGAACCGGGGGAGACAGGCAAAACTCTAGGGTTTGGATTTCTTTTAATCTCAAATTGGTTTTCTTCAGCTCCCATACTCACACATTTGCTCTGCTGCACATGGTAGTAATTGATAGGCTTGCCAAAGGCGATGGCAGCCGCGGCTTGGATGAAACCACAGGTAAAAAAATCAACCGGCTTATCTCTCTGTCCCCACTTCTGTTTCCAGGCATAGCTATAATGGGTAACGGGAGTGGTAATGCTACCACCTTCTTCACTGAGGGAGCTTAGGTCGAGTAGACCAAAACCAAGGTAGGAATAGATGTAGGAAGCAATGCTAAGGCGTTTGTTTGCCATAGAATATTGGCTGTTCTGGTTGAAGAGCTGTTTTAACATGGCGTAGATGGAGATCGCTCCACCGTCTGTTAGAATTTGCTCACTAGGAATGTACTCGGAGGCGTCTTCAATCGTTCTTTGTAGGAAGAGGTTGTAGTGGTTGCAATGGAAAACCACAGGTTCGCCAAAGAGCAGACTGATGCCGATGTTGTCTAAATTTTTAATGTTTATTTTGTACTTTGTCATATCAATCTATGGTAATATCCTTTCCTAAAATTTGTTTGATCGCTTTGTGCAATTTAGTTTCTAACGTTGGATTGTCCGGTGTGTTTTCAGTGATTTTAGCGAGGTTTACCCCCGCTCGCAAACCAATACGAGCTATTAATAAACGCCCCTGCACACCCCCGGATTCTTCTGATATGGCATCAACCAGCTTCTTCAATCTTCCCATGAACGCCTCCTAAGTATAGTTTTTGAATGATTTTAAATAAAATTGGTATAGATCCGAAAAACCTATAAAATGTTTGTCTAAAATATCTCTACATTTCTCTTTTAAATAATAACTGTACATAACTTTGATCTTTTGCGTGTTATGATTCCCGGTAATACAAATAAGCTCCGCTTGGTTGAAGCTAAAAAAGCCGCTCTGTTTGTTTTTGTACTCCATAAACCCCTTTTCCTGGGAATACGCAGAAAGGTCTATTTGCTCTTGCAAAAACAACTGCAACTGCACCCCCCTCTCAAAGCAACTATGCAAAATCTCTAAATCTTCCACGATTGCCGGCATTGCAGTATCTCCTGTAAAATCTTAGCCAAAGAGCCTATGAGCAATTCTATTTTTCCAGAGTAAATCTGTTCCCCGAGCGGAGCCGAGGGGAACAAGAGGCAGAGAAAACTCACTAGCACCACTCGAATTGCAATAGCTTAGGCTATAGAAAAGAAAAAAAACGGCAAGGAAAAAAAGCTGGGTGTGTGAAATTTCTTGTTTAGAAGCTCATTAGGTTGTTTGTAAATATGGTATGAATCTTAAGATGCTGCTAAAAAAGATTTCTGCTCCAAACTATTTATCATTCTATAGGCAATTTCATTTGATAATTTAAGTATGAGGGTTCTATATTCCTTAT
>JBCCIA010000338.1:0-6907 GCA_039028475.1 Spirochaetota bacterium
GTCTGAAAGCAGGCCAGACGATTTCGGTCGAGCAGGCCATCTATGCACTGGTCACCAAATCCGCCAATGATGCCTCGACGGCCATTTTTATAGCTTATTTTTGTAAAAAATCTCCCTAAATAGTAAATAAATATGATTTTTGAATTCCGAGTTAAAAATTACCTTTCCTTTCGAGAAGAGCAGGTATTGAGTTTTGAGGCTTCCAATAGCTCTAATTTTGCATCACAATACTTCGTCGAGGTCAAAGAAGGTGTGCATATTCTCAAGCTCGGTCTTATCTATGGAGCCAATGCTGCTGGTAAAAGTAATCTGTTACAAGCTCTTGATTTTCTGCATCGCTTTGTATTGAAACAAAGACAGGACAAGTCACAGTCCACAGGGTGTGTTCCCTTTCAGTTTGATCCAAGTTATTTGGATATGGCTAGTGAATTCTATCTTTGTTTTTATATCAAGGAAACCAAGTTTATCTATACTCTTCGTCTCAAGCAAACCCATGTGTTGTATGAAAAACTTATCTACTACCCAAGCAACCAACCTGCCTTAGTTTATGAAAGAACCTTTGATGATAAAACAGAAAAGTCTGTGGTAAAATTTGGTAGTAGAATTGCTTTGGATCGTTCTGATAAAACACTCATCAGTGGGTTAACCATTGCCAATAGTTCTGTCATTTCTTCCTTTGCTAAAGCTAATGTACAAAAGTCTATTTTTAATGATGTCTATGAATGGTTTAGCAATAATTTTATGCGTATGATTTTACCAACGACTGACCTTTTTGCTTGGACAAGTTCTCGCATTGAAAAAGATGAGTTTTGTAAAAATTTTGTCCTCGATGTTTTAGCAAAAGCAGACTTTAATATTTCAGCAATTGACATCGAAGAAAAAGAGATTTCTGTCAACAAGCAGATAGAAAATTTCATCTCGGTTATGGATACCTCAGATGACCTGAAAAATGAAATTTTAAAAAACAAAAAGTTCAAGACCAAAGACATTACTTTTCTACATAAGACCAAACTTTCGCAGGCCTATCTGTCGAAAAATTTGGAATCTAATGGTACCTTGCGTTTTTATGGTTTGAGTGGAATTCTCAACAAACTACTGACCTCCTCTTGCTTTTTAGCGATTGATGAGATTGAAAACTCTTTACACCACGACCTAGTAGCTCATTTTTTAAAGACCTTTCTCTTAAACTCACAAAACTCACAATTGCTTTTCACCACGCATGACACCAACTTACTCAATGAGGACTTTCTACGCAGAGATGTGGTTTGGTTTGTGGAGAAAAACGATCTGGGAGAATCCGTTTTATTTTCTCTATTGGACTTCAAATTACACAAAAACCTTTCTCCCTTCAATGCCTACAAAATTGGCAAATTAGGTGCCAAGCCAAATCTTGGAGACATCGTGCTTACAGGCTATGGCGAGGAAAAGTAAACAAAAACCGGCGAAGTTTCAGGTTGCCATTGTCGGTGAAGGCATCAGCGAATGGTTTTATTTTTCCGATATGAAACGGGTGGAGAATTTTTCCTTCAAACTCAAGCCCGACTTACCCAAACATTCTGATTTTAAAAGCATCATTCGCACTGCCAGGGATAAAGTGGAAGAAGGCTATGACCTGGTGTTTTGTGTGTTGGATTTGGATAGAATTTTGAGTAACGATGTGGAAAGACAGCGGTACAGCAAAGAAAAACAAAAAAAGAAAGCCAATAAGAATATTGTTTTTACAGAATCTATGCCCTGTTTAGAACTTTGGTTTCTGCTTCACTTCTTGGGTCATTTCTCCAGTAAGGTTTATGAGGATTACTCGCAAGTGGTAAAACCCTTGAAAAAGTTTATTCCTGAGTATGAAAAAACCGAGAAGTTTTTCAAAGCAAAGAAAATGTATGCATTTTTGCAGGAAAAAGGCAATCCGAAAAAAGCATCTGAATTTGCTACCCGCCTTCTCTCCGAAAAAGAAAAATCCGACGAACCTCTCTATAACTTTAGCAACATCCACGAATTGCTTGAAAAATTAAAAAGTCTTTAGATTTCTTCTTCTAATAGCTGGCCGTTCTCGACAAGCCAACGCTTCGCCTTTTCTGTAGTAGCCAATTGTGCTTTGACAATATTCCAAAAACGTGCGGTATGGTTGGATTCAATGAGGTGTGCTAATTCGTGCACGACTATGTATTCAATGACAAACATCGGAGCTTTGATAAGCCGCCAGTTAAAATTGAGATTATCCGCTACCGTGCAGGAACCCCAGCGATAGCGATTGTCTACAATGTTTACACTACGATACTGCACACCTAAATTTTTAGCATAGTATTGGGCTTTGGCTAAAATGATCTCTTCTGCCTTTTCGATATACCACCGTCGCATCACATCTTTTTTTTGTGTTACCATAGCTTCTGGTATTATAAATTTTCTATCGAATTGGATTTTCTTGGTTCCACTGGTGACAAATTCGATTTGGTATTGGTAGCCTAAAAATAGGGCTGATTCTCCATTTACAAGCTCTTTTCCTGGTGGGTGCGGTAGGTCTTGGTATTTCTGCGGATGCTGTAATTTTTGGTAAATCCATTGTCGTTTGCTATCCACAAGTTCTTGGACTTTTGCATCAGGCAAGGTCATGGGAGCATGCACCACTATAGATCTGTCTCTTTCGACAGTTATACCTAGCTTTTTTCGTTTGCTCGAGCGTTTGATTGTATATTGCAATTCCATATTTAACTTGCGTAGAGAATTGTGTCGTGGTTCCTTTCTGCGATTTCCATAATCCTGCTGATGATTTGCTGTCTATTTTTTACAACTTGAGGCATAGTAGTAAACTTTTCTTGCATAATAATTTTCTGTATTTCTGCCTTCAAACGGTTGCGAGCTGGAATGCTTTCCCAAAATCCAACCAACTTAAGTTCACGCTCGACAATGATAAAAATCTGCTGTGTCAGATCAACCAGTTTCGAGATTTCGTCATCATCCAACTTTTTTTTTGCAAAAATTTCTTTGTGTAAGCTACGAAAAAACGGCATTTGTTTCTTTCGGTGCAAGCCATAGGTCGGCTCTTGTTTGGCTTTTTTAATTGCTTCGCGTAATTTCTCTAATTCTTCATAGATCTTTTTCCAGTTGTCTTTGAACTCTTCCAGTATTTTGGCCAATGCTTCTGCAAAGGATGCCTCTAGATCTGGATCATCGATTTCTACCTCCAAATGGTGGCGTATGGCATGCTCTACAGCAGCAGCCTTGGTTTTGATGCGTTTCCGCTTAGAGATGTGTTTCTGGAAGTCATCATCTAGTATGGAGATAGGTTTTACTTTTTGTTGGATATTTTTTGATCGCAAATATACATCTGCAATTGCCCTGAGTTTGGGCGGTATGCCCCGCATGCTAAACCGAGAGTCGTGGAAGTGCCTTTCTGCCATGACATTTAACTCGACTAGCGATTGGTAGTCTTGTTTGTAATCCAGGGCATATTTGGAAGGAAAAATAGCGTTGTAATTTCTGGTTAGTTCTTTGAATAGCTTGATAAATTCAAAACGAATGTCTTCTTCATAGCAAGTATCGTAGAATGCGTCTAGGTCGGTGATATCTGTAATACCGGCTTCTGTGAAAAAGTTTTGTATCGCAGCATAGCTTGCGTTGAGTTGGCGTATTTCCTCTTCCGGGAATGTTATGACATCTAAAATTTCACTCTGTTCTCTTTCATCATAAGAATCAATGGCCTTCTTTAAGTGGTGGCCGATGCCTACATAGTCAACGATGTAGCCCTTTTCCTTGGAACTCGTACTGACCCGGTTGACACGGGCAATCGCCTGTAACAGATTGTGCTCCGTTATGATTCGATCCAAGTACATGACCTGCTCTATCGGTGCATCAAAGCCAGTGATGAGTTTGTTATTGACGATTAAGATTCCGACATCACCTGTAATTCCCTCTACCTCCGCATCAAAATTCATTTTAAAACTTTTGATGCTCTTTTCCTGTTGCTTTGCGTTGGCGTACTTTTTCAAATGTGGTAGATCGTTATGTTCTCCTGAGATAATCACATCGGTTTTGATTTTCCGTAGCTTTTCTACATCAAGGTTAGTAGGATTTTTCTTAGACAGTTGCATTGCTTTGAGTCGGATACTTGCATCTAACCATTTTTTATAACGAACTGCCGCTTCTCTTGAAACAGCTACTACTTGGGCTTTGTAGCCATTGGGATAGACATGCATTAGGTAATGTTCTACCATGTCATAGGCTTTATGTTTTATGGTTGCTTTTGCTTCCAAGTAGGCTTTACGTGATCCATAGCCTAAGATCTGTAATCTCTCCGCGAGTTTGTATTCGCTAAACACGTCGGCAAATTTGTTGTCCATTCCCTCACTATCTGTTACCTCGGCGTTGTGTGTCCTTCCTTCGTAGACAATTTCTAAGGTAACACCGTCTTCTATCGCCTGCCGCATTGTGTATTTATCGATATAGTCACCAAACACTCTTTCTGTTTTATCGATGGGTGTGCCTGTGTAGCCAATTCTCGTGGCATTGGGAATACCCTTTTCCAGATTGGCACCGAGTGTTTTGTACTGCGAACGGTGGGCTTCGTCGGTCATGACAAGGATATGTGGACTGGTGTTTAATTCGGGGAATATTTGTTTGAGGTCTGCGTCACGGAACTTGTGGATCATCGCCATGACGAGATCGGATGTATCTGTCCGCAGGTATTCTTTGAGTTTGGCAATGCTTGTCGCTACCTTTACGTTATAGCCTATACTTTGGCTGGTTTCTGTGAGTTGTTCTTCTAGCTGGGTTCTATCGGTGACAAAAACGACTTTCCAATGGGCGAGAACAGCATGGCGGTACATTTCTCGTACCATAAACATCATGGTTAGCGACTTTCCCGAGCCTTGGGTGTGCCAGACAATTCCACTGCGTTCTCTCGGTGTTTTGCCTTCCATTAGCTGTCTAGTGGCCAGTTTTACCGCTCGGAATTGTTGGTAGCGTCCGACAATTTTTATCATTTGGCCTTTACTATCGCTGGAAAATAGAGTGTAGGTTTGGATGATGTCGAGTAGATTACCTGTATCCAGCATTCCTGCTACCAATCTTTGCTGGTCGTTGGGACTGCCAGAGTTATGTTCTAAGTCATTGACTGTTTTGGGATAGGGGTCGGCCCAGCGGTAGAACTGTTTTTCGTGGTTTGTGCTAATGGTTCCGAATTTGGCCTGTTGCCGGCAGGTGGCAATTATGATTTGGTTGTAGTAGAATAGCTTCGGGCTGCCTTCCCCACGTTCGCCGCGTTGTTCGCTGTAGCGCATCAGTTGTTCAATAGCTTGTGGTATCGCGTCTTTTTCTTTGGGGGATTTGCATTCGATAACGACTACTGGTAGGCCGTTGATGAATAGGACTATATCGGGTATGATGTGGTGTTCTGTGCCGAGTATGCGTAGCTTGAACTGGCAGATTGCCAGGAAGTGGTTGTTGAGATTTGAGCCAAAGTCGATGTATCTGACTGTTGGGCTTTTGTCTCCTGTCTCGCGGTTTTCGCTGGCAGTGGTATTTTCTAATAGTAATTGTAAGATATGTCTATTGTTTTTGAGGAGACTGTTGCCGGGTAAGGAGCTTGTAATTTCTTTGCAAACATCTTCGATCTGATCTTGTTGGAGCCAAGGGTTGATGGCTTTGAGCTGTCGTTTGAGTATGGGGAGCAGTACAACTTCGCTGTAGCTTTCGCGGTGGGAATGTGCGGGGTTATTGCCTTTATCAGTTAGGTCGAGGACTTCCCAACCGAGACTTTTCAATTGCTCTAACAGGGGTTTTTCTACAAAATTTCTTTCATCGAGGCGAAACTTGCTGTTGGTTTTCTTGCTTCTCATGCTTTTTTAACCCTTTGTCTTTTCTAATAACGGCACAACCGACCGTTCCCCGCTCAATAAATCTCGCATCAAGGCAGCTTTGAGAGATTTGAGTTTATTTAACTCCGCATTATGGTTCTCCATTAATAAGTTAAATTTATTTATTTTAGATAAAATTTTCACTTGTTCCGTTTTAGGTGGTTGGATAAATAAAAAGTTTTTTATTTTAGTACTATTTATTTTTTTCATACTCCCTGAAGTTCCTGTTGCATCCCTTTGAATTTGTTTACGCAAATAATGTGATGAAAAAGATAATTCCATAAATTCATTTATAACTTCTTCAGAAAAAGATAAACGAACCATCAGATCTGGATAAAGGCAGGGAATCCCAATATCCTCATATATTCCAACAAGACCTACAAGATTTTGTGTGTTGGATCGACTAATCAAAAAATCACCAGTTGAAAGAAGTGCTTTTTCCATAAAACCTTCTAATTTTGGTGCAAACTTCAATTGAGTAGGTCTGAAACCATCATGAGTCAAACACCCTAATCCTAAAACATAAACTCCTTCCCAAGAGTTAGATTCATTCGGTGAATAACCATTTTTGGGTGATGTTTTTAAAATGGAACCAATATGTACAACCTCCCATTCGATTGGAATTCTCCCCAGTGGTGAGTCCTTAAATTCATGTGTAGCTTCTGAACGGATATTTCCCTTGGCATCGATACCACACGTCAATAGGTCTTGCATTAAGCCCGTTTTAAGCCTCTGCTGTTTGGCAATGAGCTTTTCCGTATCTTCTATGGCTTTGTCTACAGTGGAAAGAACTTCTGCAATTTTAGTTTGTTCTGTTTTTGAAGTAGGAACTATAACACTAAAAGTATATAACTCTTTTCTGGTTATATGTTGCATAGTGGAACCATGACTTGATTTAGTTATTTCTGGAATTTGAAATTCTATTAGAGATTTTAAGAAATATTTATCTATATCATCTTTTGCGACCACTTTAAATAAATGTTGGTTTAAAGCGGCCTCTCCATGCTTCCATATACTTAAAAATAAGGAAGCACTCCAAGAGAAGATTAAATCAC
>JBCCIA010000339.1:0-6898 GCA_039028475.1 Spirochaetota bacterium
CCCGTTTTGATCAAATTTGTTCAGGATGTTATTTTTCAATAAAGAAAAAGAACGGAGAAAAAAAATTGTATCCTATGATTGGGGTTCTATATTATGAAAAAGGAGTAACAATTAGTATTATATTTGATTTTGTTCCTGGCTGGTGTGATGCACTTAAAAATGAAAAACTTCCAAGCGCTGGTGAATACTTTTCTAAACCAGAAAAGCACAACTGGGGAATCCAAGTCAGTCTCAATAAAGATTTACAAGAATTTGATAATTTAGATTCTAATGAACAAAAAGAACTTTTAACAAATTTTTTTATTGATGTCATGAAGGCATTTTCAAAATATCTTTAATAACTCTGAACCAAAATATAAAATGGTCAAGCATCTGTGATAGAATACCTCTTATTTGAATCAAACCCTAATTCACAATTGTCCTCCATATCAATTTTGTAGGTAATCCAGACAACCACAGTGCCTAACAAGAGCCAGTGATATACAATTAGATTTAGAATTATTGAAGCTTGGAATTTCTAAAGAAGAGATTGTATTAGGATTACAACCTCCATCTTATAGAAAATTCACAGAATACACTATAGCATAATCCAAGACAATTCTCAGGTCTTCCCCTTTCGCAAACGATAGATCTGAATGCTCTCATACACCAAGGGAATCAAAACCAAGGTCAAGATCGTAGAGGTCACCAGACCACCAATCATCGGGGCAGCGAGGCGTTTCATAACACGGGAACCAGATTCACTCGCCCACATAATGGGTAAGAGTCCGAGCAAAGTAGTCGCAACCGTCATCACCTTTGGCCGAACCCTATCGACAGCTCCTTCGATAACAGCCTTACGAATCACACGCGGAGAATTTAGCTGATTCTCGCAAGCATAACGCTGGAACACTCCATCCAAATACAAAAGCATAACAATCCCCGTTTCAGCGGCAAGCCCAGCAAGGGCAATAAAACCAATATCGGTAGCCACGGAACGATTGTAGCCCAACACATACAACAACCAAATCCCTCCCGTAACTGCAAAGAGCAAGGAAAGTAGGATAATAGCAGTTTCGGTAAAATTGCCAAAGTGAAAATACAAGAGTAGAACGATGACAAAGACAGTCACCACACCTGCAATAGTAAGCCGTTTCTTAGCTCTCTCCATATACTCATATTGCCCACTCCACTGAATAGACACACCATGGGGCACAACAATCTCTTTGTTTTTAATTTTATTGTGGATAAATTGTTTCGCAGCTTCTACATACGAAGCCACATCTCTACCTGGCTTGAGATCAATAAAAATCCACGCCGTTTTGCGAGCATTTTCGGTTTTAATACTAGGCGGGCCACTGCTAATGGCAATAGAGGCTACATGCGTGATCGGAATATAAGCTCCATTTGGCAGCGTTACCCAAATATTTCTTAACTTAGAAATGTCATCCCGGTACTCCCTGGGATAGCGAATATTGATAGGATAACGAGCCAAACCTTCCACAGTCCAGGTAACATTCCTACCACCAATGGCCGTCATAATGGTATCTTGGATATCACCGATCGTCAAACCATAACGCGAGGCTTGCTTGCGGTCAATTTGAAAGTCAATGTAGTTACCTCCTGTAACTCGCTCCGAAATAACCGAAGCCGTACCAGGAAACGAGTTTAAAACTCCCTCCAATTGCGAACCAAACCTGGACAAAGCCTGCAAGTCATCTCCTAATAACTTAATCCCCACTGGTGTTTTGATTCCCGTAGACAGCATATCGATCCTGGTACGAATAGGAAATGTCCAAGCGTTGGTGAGGCCAGGAAATTGGATCGTATTGTCCAACTCTTGCGTCAATTTATCAATCGTCATCCCATCCCGCCACTGGCTCTTGTCTTTCAGCAGAATCGTAGTTTCAATCATAGTCAAAGGAGCCGGGTCGGTTGCCGTTTCTGCTCGGCCAATTTTCCCAATTACCTGTTGCACTTCAGGAAAACTCTTGATGATGGCATCGGTTTTTTGCAACAACTCCTTTGCCTTAGTAATCGAAAGACCTGGCAGCGTAGTTGGCATATACAACAAATCACCTTCATTGAGAGGAGGCATAAACTCGCCACCAATAGGTTTGACCCAATAACCCTCTTGCCATTTCGGAATACCTTTGAGGGGAATGAGGGTGAGTAACAAAAAAATACCCGTAAGCAAAAAAACCTTCTGTTTCTGCTGCAAAGCAATGCCCAGGATAAGCCTATACTTACTCGTAAGAAAAAGTGAGATAGGGCTCTCTTTCTCAGACCAAACCTTGCCCTTGACAAACCAACTCATAAGCACAGGAATCACAGTGATGGCAAGGAGGGAAGCAAAGGCCATCGAAAGAGTTTTAGTAATAGCTAATGGTTTGAAGAGCCTGCCAGACTGTCCTTCCAACACAAGCACAGGTAAAAAGGAAACGGTAATGATAAGCAACGAATAAAACAGAGCAGACCCTACTTCCACCGATGCACGCCGTACAATTTCCAGATGAGAGAGACCTTTGTCTTTTTCCAGATGTTTGTGCAAATTCTCCACCATAACCACCGAAGCATCAACCATAACCCCAATAGCAATTGCAATGCCACCTAAGCTCATAATATTCGCGTTGATTTGCAGGAGATACATAACAAACAGCGAAGCCAAAACACCAATGGGCAAAGTAATCATAGCAACCAGGGCAGAACGAGCGTGCAGCAGAAAAATAACGATCACCAGAGCAACAACGGCCATCTCTTCCACCAATTTCCAAGAGATATGACTCACTGCTTTGTGGATGAGCTTAGACCTATCATAAGAACCCCGTATGACAACTCCTTTCGGAAGGGTCGTTTCCATTTCTTGTATTCTCTGCTTAATTCGACCTATAACCTCTAAAGCATTTTCCCCAAAGCGAATCATCACAATACCAGAAACAACTTCACCTTCTCCATCCAGTTCAGCAATCCCACGCCGAATTTCCGGGCCAATCTGTACATGAGCAATATCACCTACCGTAATCGGATTACCATCTTTATCGGCTTTGAGAACAATAGAACGGATATCTTCCGTATTCTTAATATACCCCAGACCTCTGACCATATATTCCGTTTCCCCCATTTCAATCAAACGACCTCCCACATCCAAATTGCTCTTAGAAAGTTTGTCCCGCAAATTCGCAAGAGAAATTCCATGCAAGAGCAGCTTAGTAGGATCAACTTCTACTTGGTATTGCTTGACATAACCACCAATAGAGGCAACCTCAGACACACCCTGGATGCTTTGCAACTCATAGCGAATGTTCCAATCCTGAATCGAACGTAATTGCTGTAGATTGTACTTACCAGAAGTATCCTGCACAGTATACATATACACCCAACCTACTCCCGTAGCATCAGGACCTAGTTGTGGTTTTACATTGCTAGCCAGACGGCTACTGGCAAAATTCAAATACTCCAAAACCCGGCTTCTCGCCCAATACAGATCCGTACCATCCTCAAAAATAATATACACCAGAGAAAAGCCAAAAAAGGAATAGCCTCTGACAACTTTTGCATGCGGAACTGCGAGCATCGAAGAACTAAGCGGGTACGTTACTTGATCCTCAACAACCTGCGGAGCTTGTCCAGGATACTCGGTATAAACGATCACTTGTACGTCAGAGAGATCAGGAATAGCATCGATGGGAATATTCTTAATTGCAAAAATACCACCTGCTACAAGTGCAAGTGTAAAAAGAAGAACCAAAAACTTATGCTTGAGGGATGCTTCTATAACTTTAACTATCAATGCTTGTGTCCCCCTTGCAGAGAGGTTGCCTTAGGGGTAGAACGCATTTTTTGGATTGCCTCTTGCAATTTACTTTCAGAGTCCAACAAAAATTGGCTCGAAGTCACAATCACATCCCCCTCTTGCAAACCCTGTAAAATTTGCGTTCCTTTTTTCCCATCGGAGACGCCTAATTTTACCTCTTTAGGCTCAAAACGCCCTTCTCCATGATGGATAAAAACGATGTTTCTAACTCCACTACGAATAATAGCCGAAGAAGGAATCACAACATGCTCACCAAGTGAGGTTTCTTTTAGCCGCAAAGTAGCATACATTCCTGGTTTCAATTCAAACTTGGGATTAGAAAAAGAAGCACGCACTTTTAAATCCCTGGACTTCATTTCTAAAAAAGGGAATATAAAGCTGATTTTACCAGGAAAGCTCTTACCGGGAATCTGTGGCAAAGTCATTTCTACATCCATACCTTTCTTAACAAAGGGAATGTCCTGCTCTGGTATATGGATAAACACCCAAACAGTACTGAGATCGATAATTTTAAACAGATCCGTTCCCTGTTTGATATGTGCTCCCTCAATCACCTTTTTTTCCACCACAACTCCCGAATAAGGGGAGTATATTGCTAACCTACGATTCACTTTTCCTGTTCGTTCAATCCTGCTAATTTGTGACTTTGAGATATTCCAAAATAATAGCCTGTTTTTTGCAGCTGCGAGAAGTTTCCCGATCTCTTTTTGCAATTCAGGAGAAGTGCTTGCCTTCTGCTTTTGGTACAAACGTAAATATTCTTCCTGTGTTGATACAAGCTCAGGGCTATAAATAGAGGCCAAGGCTTGCCCACGTTTGACTGTTTGCCCAGTAAAACCCACATAGAGTTTTTCCACCCAACCCGTAACCCTACTGTTGATCATCGTTTCTTTAGATTCGTTATAATCAATATGAGCGACCGAAGTAATCTCTCTTTGGATCGGCTTCTTCTTTACAACTTCTGTTACAATCCCAGACTTTTGGATCACCGCTGGAGAGACCCGGACGATTAATTTGTCTTTTGCAGCATACTCGTTATGCTTATGTTTTTCTTCTTTCGAGGGTTTGTTCTCTTTTACAGGAACTAAGTTCATATGGCACATAGGACAAGTTCCAGGCTCATCTTTTATCACTTGTGGATGCATAGGGCAGGTATAAAGTTTCTTCTTGGTTTTATGTTTATGGTTTGCCTGCTTGTGTGTTTGTTTCTCTATCCAGTGGATAAATGGTGTTCTAAAAAAGAATCCAAGTCCTAAGATAAAAGAAAAAATAATAAATACAACGGGAGCGATAAGAATTTTTAGATTTCTTTGCTGTCTCATTACTTGTTCTCCTTTTCTACTGGATAGTCTGGCAAAATCTCATTGCTAATAAATGCCATGAGTAGCAATTGTTTGTCGCGTTCTTCTTGTAGACGAATTATCCCTGCCTTCAAATGGTACAATGTATCCCATGCCTGTAAAAAAGAATCAAAGTCACTTTTTCCGGTTTCATAGGCTAAACGTGTTGACTCTAAAGATTCTTGGGCATCTACCAGCAAGTTTTCTTTATAAATTTTTATTCTTTCTTGCAAAGTTTGAAAATGGACCTTGGCGGCTTCAAAAAGAGAACTGTCACTTTGCAAACTATCCTGAACAAGATATTGTGAAGACCTGTAGGCTTTCTGTTTTGCTGCTACTTTGTGGTGATTTGCTAGAGCAGACCATAAGGGAATTCGCATAGCAACACCAGCACTCATAAAGTTTTCTCCCGGCACTGGATCACTGGCAATGTAGGCCCTTTTGCGATAAGCAGCAAAAACTTCAAAGTCAGGTAAGTAGTCATAGCGGGCAAGTTTAGCCGAAAAAGAATGTGTATCTCCCCTCTCCTTTTGTATGGCTACGAGTAGAGATTGCTTCTGAATATTTATACTTGGATTATGAACCTTAGTGTTTATAAGTAGCAGATATTTCTGTAGATCCGCAAAAAACTTTACATTTTCTGAAAGTAAATTATCTGCCTGTTTTTCTTCGGGAACAAAGTATGAAAAAGCGATTTTCTGGGAGCGTAATAACCCCTCGAAACGAACCTTTTTTTCGGTATAAGCCTTTCGTTTGAGTTTTGCTTTGCTTACATCGCTGAGGTCACCTTTGCCAACAGAATACTTAGTTGTTGCCAAATCCGCGGTAAGAATCATCTTTTGCTCAAACTCTCTGGCAAGAGAAGTAATCTGGAGTAAACTTTTTATCTCCAACAACAGGGTGAGAAACTTTTTGGCTAGTTTGTTTTTTTCTAAAGCAAACTGCAAACGACTCTGACGAACTTCACTATCCGCAATATCCGCTTGCACCGTCAAACGACCAGGAAAAGGAATTGCCTGGGTTAATCTGAATTCAATTCCCGTCATCGGAGTCTTATCCTCCAAAAACCGTAAATCTTTTTTATACGGGTAATTTAACCATGCTACCCCTAACTTCGGGTCGGGGTATTTCCAACTTGCATACTTAGAAGCTAAAATTCTTCCAGCCAATTGTTGTGTTGCTGCTTGCAACCTGGGGTGTTTTGAACTAAGATGCAACAGTGATTTGGTAATTCTATTCTCTGTTGCGTCTATATGGGTAATAAATAGTACCAAAACGGCACTGAATAAATATAAATGCATACAATTCTCCTAAAAAATTTATTGAATGATAAAATTTTAAAGGAGCAATATCAAATGAGTAATTGGATGGTCTTTAAGGAGTGGATATGAGAAATACAATCATATAGATCTGGTTCTAACTTTTTATGTATACGCTCATAATACAAAAGGCTAGTGACACTAGCAGGATCGCTTATATATAGCAAAAACGGAGGAGTGAAAAACTCTGGCTTTATATCTAAAAAAGAAAAAGAATAGAACTTTACTGCATCTTCCTGGAAACAATTGCATCGTTCTCTTGCTGATTGTTTTTCCTGCTTATGTTGGCAATGTTCTTGTAGCTTTTGTTGCTCATTATGGTAGACACTTCTAAATACATATCAATTTTTATCTCTTGCGCAAGTGCGTTTGCAATAAACTGTACTACTTTTATGCAGTTTGGCAAACCATGTTTAAGAAGTGTCTACCATAATGAGCAACAAAAG
>JBCCIA010000340.1:0-6871 GCA_039028475.1 Spirochaetota bacterium
CTTGCTCCAAGGGCAACACCTCTGCGTACACACACAAGAATGGAAACGATTTCGAACTCAACTATGGCCCACTTCCAATCCTACCAACTCTTCCGCCCCTAAAAGGCCACCCTCAAAAGTGGTAGAAGCGAAATTGGTATATACATCAAGGAGCGTGGCAATGAGATAGAATTCAATGTAGATTTCACCGATAAAACCATCTTTCTCCGCAAAGATATCGAATCCTTACAGGTGGAAACAAAAGCGATTCCAATCAAATATAGCCTTAAAAAAAGCAAATCAGAACAAAAAGCGAAGCTTTACTACCTAACCAATGATTCCGCAGTTATCTCGTCTCCGACTAAGAAAGGAGAATTTATTCGTATCCCAACTAGCGAGATTCTTTACATCAAAGGTAAGAAACAAAAAAGGTCTGGTTCCTTAGATCCAATTCTCGGGCCAAATACGAAGCTTAAATTAGATATAAAAAATAGAAAAGACAAGGCTTGGGTAAAAGTCAAAGATATCGAAGATGGAAAGCTGATAGTAGATCCCGTAGATGATAAACCCTCCAATTCCATAGAAGAAGATAAAATCGAAGGCTTTACTTTTGACAATGAAGAACCCAAAAAGACTTTGAGCAAAGGCAAATTTCGTTACACACACCTGGTTCCAGGCATTTACCAATACCACCAAGAAGGTACTTACTGGAAGATCAAGGGAGGTGTCATGTTTGGCATGTTTGTAGGCTTGGTTGCCTTTCTGCCCGCTAAGTTTGTAGAGACGCAAAAAGCTCCGTCAGAGATCTATCTGCCTGTCAATGGCAGTATCTTTGTCTTCCAAGACAATAGTAGCTACAATGCAGCTCGTTCACAGTTTTACACCGCAGCAGCCGCTCTGACAGCTCTGTATGCCTACCACGGTTATGAACTCTATTCCCATGTGTACAGGGGCAAAAAGACCAGCTTTTTGATGGGAGTTACCCCAGAAATGAATATGGCAGCCTTTGCCAACCCGTATAGCTATGTAAGTCCCAGCCAAGGCAACAGACAGAGTTCTTTTTTCTTCAAATACCAATACTCTTTCTAAGACTTCTTGCGGACAAACCTACGAAAAATAACCCCAAACTCTTCTGATTTGAGTAAGTAAGCAATGAAAAAGTATATCAGCATGCTGGGTAGTAGGACAATCGCAAGTGTTAGACGAGATGCGTTGGCGTGTGATATGCCTAATTGGTAGAGCCGTTGCAAGGTGTCCTGGTAGAACAGTAGAGTAAAAACCTTAGCCCATACCCCTAAACAAAGTACCGGAATGATCGTTTTTCCCACTCGTTTTGCAAATGCTTGGTAGTGTATTGCAATGTCGTGCCTCTTCAAACCAATGAGAAGTAGACAAAAGGTAATACAAGCAGAAGTGGCAGAGGCAATTGCCAAACCCACGTGTTTCATACTGTGCAACAACAACAAATTTATGCATAGATTGACTGCAAAAGCTATCGCATTGATGCGTAAAGGGTGTTTGGTGTCTTGGAAGGCGTAGTAGGAGGAGATGAGAACCTTATTCATACTGTACACAGGAATTGCCAAAGAGTAGAAACGTAGAGCTGCAAAGGTAGTCTCCGTAGCCTTATGGTCCCACTTGCCGCCGTAAAAGATCGAATCTATGATCGGTTTGCCCAGGATTGCAAAACCAACCGCTGAAGGCAGGGTCAAAAACAGGGAAAAGGATAGGACATTGCTAATTTCTTGGGGAATGCTGGCCTTCTCATTTTTACGCAGAGATGCCAATAGGGTCGGTAGGGTCGTTGTAGCCAAAGCAACTCCTATGATTCCTGTGGGAAACTGCACCAACCTCTGCGAATAATCCAAACTGACAACAGCACCCAGATTGGGATTTTGGTTTTGGATGTAGTTGGCGAGAAAGATATCCACCAATAGGCTGATTTGGTAAAAACCACCGCCTAGTACGGCCGGTAGCATCAAAGAACCTATTTTCTTGATCGCTGGGTGGCGCCAGTTCAAGTTGAACTTAGGAAAAACGCCTTGGCGGTATACATATCCGCCCTGGAGTACGAGTTGCAGAACACCTCCGCACACGATCCCAATACTAAGCACTACAATACGCTGCTCTAAACCTTCTACAAAACGAAATACAATGATAAGGACAAACAAATAGGTCAAGTTGAGGACTATGGGGGAAAGCGAAGGAACAAAGAACCGGTCGCGTGAGTTGGAAATTGCCATAAAAATTGCCGCTAGACTCGCTGTCATAATCAGAAAAAACAAAATACTCGCGAGCCTAACTACCAGGCTGGAATATTCTGCGGTATTTCCCACAAAGGAGGGTATCCAATACGGAGCAATGAGTAAGAAAGTAGCAACAAATGCGGATAGGAGAAAGAAGAGAAAGGAGACAACCGCTCCAGACATCACTTTTGCTTCTTCTTGGCTAATCTTGCGAGAATCGGAATAAAGTGGCATAAAAGACTGTGAGAGGGTTCCCTCTGCCAGTAAGTTGCGAAACATATTCGGCAAACGATAGGCCACCGAAAACGCCGAAGCGATCCAACCGGTTCCAAAATTAGTAGCCATATAGTGGTCACGCAACAGACCTAAAACTCGTGAGAGAAAGGTATAGAAAGAAAGGAGGATGCTTTTGCTAGCACTATTTGACATAGCTTTAACTTATCTTCCAGGCTGGTTTTAGATTCATGTACTTGTCTGTGAGGGGTAAAGGCTTAGCCTAAAGAGAGGAGGTATCTTTTTTTTCTTCCTGAGAAAGTTCCCTATCCAAATCGATCATTCCGGTTTCTTCGTTAAAATAGGGGTCTTTGTCTTCGTCCGAGTCTGCGTTTAACTCTTTTTGGATACTGTCGTCTAAGTCATTGAAATCGATAGAAACAATGTCATCACGTACTGGCTGTTTCTCTACATTCTCCAAGTTCAAACTGAGGATTTCACCATATTTGGAGTGGGTAGCGGTACTTTGCTGATGAGGAATCGTCTGCTCTTCGGTAAGTGATTCCTGTTCCTGCAAACCGGCAAAAACGGGTTCTTGTTTGATGCTCTCTTGTTTCATCTGGTAGGCATAGATTTTATCAGCGATTCTATCGTGCACTTCAGGATGGTCGCTATTTTCCTTAGTAAATGGGTCCAAGCCACTTGCCAACTGGCGGTTCAAGTCTTCATGCAAAATCTTTTCTTCAATCTCTGCATCGGTGATTTCAGGAATATGTGAGTAATCGTCTTCCTCTACAAATGGATCGATACCACTGGCGAATTTCTGGTTTATTTCTTCGTGTTCGAGCTTTTCTTGGATCTCTTCATCTGTGATTTCTGGAGCCTCTTGGTGTTCCTCTTCCTCGGCAAAGGGATCGATACCGCTGGCGAATTTCTGATTTATCTCTTCATGGTCGACTTTCTCTTGGATTTCATCGTCTGAGATTTCTGGAGCCTCTTGGTGTCCCTCTTCCTCGGCAAAGGGATCGATACCGCTGGCGAATTTCTGATTTATCTCTTCATGGTCGACTTTCTCTTGGATTTCATCGTCTGAGATTTCTGGGGCCTCGTGGTGTTCCTCTTCCTCGGCAAAGGGATCGATACCGCTGGCGAATTTCTGGTTTATCTCTTCATGGTCGACTTTCTCTTGGATTTCATCGTCTGAGATTTCTGGAGCCTCGTGGTGTCCCTCTTCCTCGGCAAAGGGATCGATACCGCTGGCGAATTTCTGGTTTATCTCCTCGTGTTCGAGCTTTTCTTGGATTTCATCGTCTGTGATTTCTGGTTGTGAAACGTTTTCTGTATCCTCATCAAAGGAAAACGCAAATTCCTGCGAGGAACTTTGTGATTCTTCTTCTGTGGCCAGTTGCGGTTCTCGAAACGCAGGCATATAAGGTTCTGTTTCCGCAGAGACGAACTCTACCTTACTTCTAGGAACGGGGTTTGGATACGTTTCTGTATCTTCTAAGCGAATGGCATCTTGGATTTCATCGTGCAGGTCATCTTCATTGAAAATATCTAGTTCTATATCGCCAGGGCCTTCTTTATCATATTCGGGGGAAGTATCAGGAATTGCCTCTAGAATAGGCTCTGTTGTAATTACCTGCACCTCACTGGACTCAGATGCCTCTTGCACGTCCATGGTTGCAGCGGGAGGTCCAGGTTCTGGAATATAAGCTCTCTTGGGATTTTCCAAGGAGGGAGTAGACTCAAATTCTTTAAAATCATCATCGGAATCGCCTAATAAAAATTCTGGTTGGAAAACTTTTTCGTCTTCCGAGTCCATGAGGTTATCGATGACTTGCTTGGCAGAGTTTTTATCTTCAGCGATTACCAATTGCTTGTCCAAGCCAAAGAAATGGAAGAGGAGGTGTATTTCTTTGTTGATCTGGCAGTATACCAAAACAGCGTTTTTGTCTTGCAGCCTTCTCTTGAGTCTAAGAATTATAGAAATTCCAGCAGATGACACATAGTTTAGAGATTCGCAGTTGATAATAAATTTGCTATACCCTTCGGATAGTTTATTGTTTACATAATCGTAGAAATCGATGGAGCTACTTGTATCCAAACTACCTTTGAGATTGATCACTAGGATCTTAGGTGCCTTCTCTGGATTTTTAAATTCTATATTCTTCATCAGTCTAAAAATATTGCATCAAGAACTTCTTTGTTCTTACTTCCTTTATCGTCAGGTTCTGGCTTTTTATTCTCTTTTCTTTCTTCTTTTAGCTGAAAGTCTTCTTCCTCTTCAGGCAAATGGAATGCCACCGAAGGGTTTGTTGGTGCATCGGCATTGTCAAAATCTGGCATAGAAAAGATATCCTCATCCTCGTCCTCTAAGTCTAACGCCAGTTCATCTTCATCAGCTTTATGAACGAGAGTCTCCACCTCGCTGGTTTGTAGTTCTTGCGCTACAACTGACTCTTCCTCTACTGGAGGAGGAACGGGGGTTTGTTTTGCCGTCTCCGCTTCCATCGCTGGGGCAACATCTTCCTCGTCTTCTTTTGGGGGAACTTTAGGCGCCTCTAAGCGAGGTTTTGTATTGATATCTGTATGGAAAACTTCATTTTTGAGAATAGCCGTAATAGTAGCACTTGGGTGTTTGATAAAACTCTTAGGAGAGAACGAAGGCTCGTATTCAGATTCGCTGTGAATTTGTTTGATACCGTCTTTGATGCTCAAAAAGGCGAAAATCATATGGCTTACCCAGATGAGGATAGCGAAAATTGCTCCCACAACCGTGTAATTGATGAGCATCCAAACAAAAATATCCTTTTGCCGCGTGAGAAAGAAAAGAAAATTGCCACGGTTGTACACCAGATGAACTGAACCGACTGTTTCTAGAAAATCCTGGTGGTATACAGGTGCAGAAACAATGACTGTCTGGTTTTGGATTTCTTTGAAGTATTTTATAAATAAATTGCTAAAAAAGGAGCCATCTCCCTCGTACTTGCTACCAAAATTCTGCGGAATCGGGGTCTGTCCCTTACGCATACGGTGAGCGCGTAGAAAAAAAGGCTTTTGGTACTTTGCGGAAGGCAGACGTTGGACAACAGGGCGAACAACCTCACGAGGGTTGCTGTGGGAGAGCACCTTGCCATCTTTAGAAATGAGAAAAATCTCTTGGATGGTATACTTGTCTAAATCTTTTTCAGATTTTTTCACCAGGCGTAAAAAAAAATCATCCATCTCTTTGTAGCCTACCGGTGACATACGGGTTTCCGCAACTCTGGCAATGGTAGATAGAATGTCTCTCGCCTTGTTATCTGACGTATACTTTAAAAGGTTGAGTGAAGAAGTCGCTGATTCATAGAAAGACCATGTAACAGCCGATAGAGCCAGAAATTCACATAAGAAAAGTGAAATGAAAAGATAAATAGAAAAGCGAATGATCATATCTTATACACTAGTTTCGGGAAAATAGAGAAAAAGCTAAATGTTTTGCCAGTCTCTCCCCTCAATAATATAGGGAAATATGTCGGCCGTTATTGTAAAGAAGAAATACAGCTTTTTCTACTAAACCAAAAACGGATTCGCCTTCTTTTCCTGATAGATAGTCGTGGTATCTCCATGTCCCGGGATTACAGCTGTAGAATCATCCAAAGTTAACAACCTACCCTTGATAGATTTGATGATTTTCTGGCTATCTCCTCCCCAAAGGTCGGTTCTACCGATGCCACCAGCAAACAGCGTATCTCCTGACAATAAGGTCTGCTCCTGAGAGTTCTGCAAGAGAAAGCTAATGGAACCCGGGGTATGCCCAGGAGTATGGAGAATTTCTAATTTACCCGTTTGGCCCCATTCCAAAATTTGGTTGTCCTGTAAAAATATGTCAATCGGCTGCACCTCTTCCCCTGAATGGGGAACACCAAATAGGCCACATTGCATTGCTAAATTCTCATACAAAAATAGGTCTTCTTTGTGTAAACCGATCTGACAGTCTTCGTGTTGATCAGCAACTTTTTTGGTGCCTAGGCAATGGTCAAAATGTGCGTGGGTATGCACAATATACTTCAGCTGTAAGTTTTTTGCCTGTAGGTATTTTGCAATTCTCTTTTCATCGCCTCCAGGGTCTACGACGATTGCTTCCCCACTGGCATCGCAAGAAAGAATGGAACAGTTGCAACCGAGAGGATAGACGGGAAAGGTTTCTATAGAAAAGGACATACTAGAAAAGTTTTGTGTGTATTTGTGTTTGGCAAGGCTTTTTTCTAAAAGAGAGTTGGGCATATTTTATATGAGCTTGTCCTAAATTAATGAGTATGGAAGATTTATTTTTTTAAAAAAACTATCCATTACCTGCGGTTTTGGCTTCTAGCGACTAATTCGCAAACAACACACTTATTCGCTCTTTATTGTATAGTTTATTTTGTGGTCATTATGAATCCTAAAAG
>JBCCIA010000341.1:0-6856 GCA_039028475.1 Spirochaetota bacterium
CTTTGAGTCAATTCGTTTAGGGATGATTCTACTTGCCGGAAAACCCTGGTAAGAAAATCATGACCAGAATCTCCAAGCGAATTAGAGAAATGGTATGAAACAGAAAAAAGGCAAGCAAACGGATGACGGCTCTATTGTAAGAAATAAAAAAGCAAAGTTCAACTTTGAATTGCTCGAATTCTTAGAAACCGGAATCGTTCTTACCGGTTCAGAAGTCAAAAGCTTACGCGAAAAAAAAGCCAACCTAACCGATGCCTTTGCCAAAATCAAAAAAGGTGAGATTTTTTTGGAGAGTTTTCATATCACACCGTACAAAAACGGCGGCTATGCCAACCATCCCGAATTGCGTCCACGTAAGCTACTCTTGAAAAAGAAAGAGATTCTCAAGTTGGAACGGCTTGTGAAAGAAAAGGGTCGTGTACTAGTTGCAACAAAGGCTTATTTTAAAAACAATAAGCACGTTAAGATCCAATTAGCAATAGCGAAACCCAAAAAGCTCTACGACAAACGAGAGGACATCAAGAAAAGAGATACGGAACGAGAAATCCAGAGAAGTTTGAAGGCAAGACTGTGAATGCATTACCCATCGTAACCATTGTCGGCAGACAAAATGTAGGAAAATCAACTCTATTCAATAAGATCTACAAGAAAAATATTGCAATTACACATGACTATCCTGGTGTCACCAGAGATATTCTAAAGGTTGCAGTAGAGAGGCAAGACATCCAATCCGCCTTCCACCTATGCGACTCTCCAGGCCTAGACATTGAAAATGTGGACGATTTGAACCAGTCGATCATAGAGGTTAGTTTCCAACAGCTATTGGATTCTCACCTAATTATCTTCGTCATGGATCGAAACGAGGTGACTGCCTATGACCACAGACTCATCGATCTGTTTCATAAGGACCCACGCTTCCATGCCATTCCCATCATCTATTGCATCAACAAGTCAGACAAGGTAGAAGATGATGCCGACCTCGAATACTTCTACCGCCAAGGCATCCAAGAAGTCCTACCTATTTCTGCCTTGGGACGGCGCAATCTCAAACTGTTGTACGAAAAGATCAACTTCTACCTAAAAAGCTACAAGGGGAAAAGTAAGGTAAACGCTGATCTATCGGTAAGCATAGTGGGAAAACCCAATTCCGGTAAATCTAGCGTTCTCAACGCATTCTTAGGCTACCAAAGAGCAGTCGTTAGCCAAATTGCTGGCACTACACGGGATTCGGTAAACTCGTATTTCCAGTACAAAGGTAAAACCATTGAAATCGTCGATACCGCGGGAATTCGCAAACAAAGTAAAAACTCCAAAGACAAATTAGAGTTTCTCTCCTTCAACCGCACTATAAAATCTTTAGACTCCTCTGACGTTATCATACATCTCATAGACGCCAACAAAGGAATTGGAGACTACGACAAAAAGATTCTATCTACCATCAAGGCAAAGGGCAAACCTATCGTACTCGCTGTCAACAAATGGGATCTTCTGGAAAACAAAGATAGCAATACCTTCAAAAACTACCGCCAGAAACTGACAGACAGACTCTTCGCGTTGAAAGAAATTCCCATTATCAGCATCAGCGCCAAAGAAAAACAAAGACTGTTTCGCGTATTGGATGAATGCCTGGTACTACAGGAAAAGTCACAGCGAAAAGTATCTACGGCTGCGCTGAATCGTAAGCTGAAAGAGTGGATGGAAAATACAAAAATTGCTTCGTCTGTGAAAAACCCACCCAAGTTGTTGTATGCAACACAGGTTTCTTCCAGTCCGTTTAAAGTGATCTGCTTTGTCAACCATGTCTCCTCCTTCCGAGCAAATATCCTGACCTATTTAAAAAAACAAATGGTACAAGAGTTCTCCTTACAGGGGATTACCGTTGAATTAGAACTACGTTCAGACAGGAGGCAAAAAGCATGACTTTGGCGATTTACTTGGTAGTATGTTTTCTTTTAGGGGCTATCCCATTTGCCTACATCATTCCCAAGCTCAGTAAGGGAATTGACATCCGTACCCTAGGCAGTAAAAACCCAGGAGCGACAAATGTCCGCCGGATACTGGGTTGGAAGTATGGCATTGTTGTATTATTTTTAGACGCGTTAAAGGGTTTTTTAGCACTCTATTGCATCCGTTTCTTTTTCCCCCATGAGCCTATCGATTCGGCAAAGAACATCCAGTTATTGGGTGGATTGTGCAGTGTGTTGGGTCATACCTATTCCCCCTTTCTGCTCTTTCGTGGTGGCAAAGGTGTCGCTACTTCTTTGGGTGTATTTTTGTATTTGGCACCTTACTCTTCTATCTTGGCAATACTAGTCTTCTTCCTATCCTTGAGCATTTCCCGGATAGTCTCCGTCGGAACGATTGTCGCTATGTTTTTTCTTCCCTGCATTTACTATACTCTTAGCTATTTAGAGATGATTCACTTTTCTCCGCTGTTACTCAGCATTATGATTTTGATCTTTTTTCTAATTCTCATCCGCCATCGTTCTAATATAAAACGTATTCTCAGTGGCAATGAATTTAAAGTGACCAGCAAACGAATGCTTCCTCAGGCAAAACTAGACAACAAACCAAGGATATAAATATGAAGATATATACCAAAGCCGGCGACAAAGGCCGTACCTCTCTCGCCTCAGGAAAAAAAGTTTCCAAAGCAAATGATTTGGTCGATCTCTACGGAACCTGCGACGAACTAAACTCTGTCATAGGCAGTGCGATCTCTTTCCTAAACAGCAAATCTTCTCTCACGGAACCCCTACTCGCCGTGCAGCACACCTTATTCGAACTGGGAGCCGAATTGGCAGGGTTTCGCCAAAAAGGCGAAGAGGTTTCTATCATCCACCAAGGGGATATTTCTCTGTTGGAAGATCATATCGATGGACTCAGCCAAAAGTTAGAAGTTATGCGCAGCTTTATTCTTCCGGGCGGTGTGCAGTCTGCGTCTATGTTGCACTTGGCTCGCACTATTTGCCGTCGCTTGGAAAGAGCGATGGTTCGTGCCAGGGAAAGCGAAGTGGGGATTTTTGACAATTCGCTCACCTACGTCAACCGTTTGTCTGACTTTCTTTTTACAACGGCTCGGTATGCCAACCTAGAAGAGGGCGTAGAAGACATCAAATGGACTTCAAGAACTAAGAAGAAATAAGCAATCACAAACAACTACGTTAGAGATAAATACTATGAATCGTAATATCCAAAGAATTATCGCCTACTCAACTGGGGTTCTAGTTTCCTTAGTCTATGGATTTTCTTGTCAATTGATGGTCAGAAAAAAATTTGAAAACGAAGCTCTGATTGTAATGTCCTATGGCTTTGTCTTTCTATTGCCTTTTTGTTTAGGCATCATTACTGTATACTTTGCCTCGGAGAGATTGCAAAAGTCATTTCTCTTTCAAATCTTTATGCCTTGGGTAACCTCAACGTGCAGTATGGTGATTTCTATGTTGATAGGTATGGAAGGAACGATTTGTTTGTTTATGGCACTTCCGGTTTATTTCTTTTGTTCCAGTCTAGGAGGTCTTTTGACAGGCTTGTATTTGCGTAAGAACAACAACAATCGTTTCAATCCTGTTTTTCTATCTCTCTTTCTTTTTACCCCAATCATTAGCGGTACCATCGAGTCAAAAATTCCCTTACCCAAAGAGATCAGAACTGTTCTTACAGAAATAGATATCGATGCAAATCCTGAAAAGATTTGGCAACACATTACTGTGATCCCCAAAATTACTGAAAAACAAACTGGTTTCTTCTACCTGATGGGCTTTCCCAAACCTGTTGAAGCCACATTATCCTTTCCTGGAGTTGGTGGGGTACGAGAAGCTAAATTTGAAAAA
Organism: Spirochaetota bacterium; assembly: GCA_039028475.1. Lineage (GTDB taxonomy): Bacteria > Spirochaetota > Leptospiria > Leptospirales > Leptospiraceae > JBCCIA01. Next base: position 3,834 of record JBCCIA010000341.1, read on the forward strand.
GGTTTGTTTTTTCTCGAAACTATTAGCAAGTGGGTACCCAATGATGAACTAGTTTTTGATATTGCTGCCGATCCAGAACAAACTCCTCTAACTACCCTAGATCCACATGTTGTTGTTGGTGGACATTTTTTTGATACTCTCGAAGGTAGGTATAAAATCATCCCTCTGGGGAACAATCGCAGCAAATTGCTCCTGAGTTCCCGTTACCGTATTTCCACAAGATTTAACATATACGCCAGAATATGGAGTGACTTTTTAATGTCTGACATCCAAAACAATATCTTACGGGTAATCAAGTCGAGATGCGAGAAATAAACTTAGCAAAGTTTGTGAAAGGCATACTAGCACTTTGTCTCTGGCTGGTGGGTTTGCAAAATTGTTCTCTGAACTCTCGCCAGACCAAAACACTCGGTGACTTTAGTAGCCAAACCGTTACAGTAGCAAAGGTAGGCTCGAAAGAATTAGTCAATATGCGCCAAGGTGTCATCGCGATGAATCTCAGTCGTATCCAAATGTCTGGACAGCAGGATGGTATGCCTTGGTACGATGATTTGGACGAAAAATTTGATGTACGTGTTGTTGCTATCCGTCTGAAAGCCCTGAACACCCTACTCGCCTATGGCAGTCTGTTACAAGCCTTAGCCGATACGAACCCCGAAAAAGGTATCAACCAAGCTACGGATAGGTTTATCAAACAGGTCAAAGGTCTACCAAAGATCCAAAGAAGTATCAACGACGCACAACTTTCTGCCTTGGCCAAAGCAATCCAAATCATTGGTATCAACTATATGGAGGAGCGGAAAAAGAAAGCGATTCGTTCTATTTTAGAAATTTCGAAACCACAGATCGACTTTCTCTGCGACAAGCTAGCCGACGAATTTGATCATAGAAAGGATGGCAAACTAGCTTCGCAGTACCTATTGACCATCAACAACTTGTTCTTTACCGCTGACGATTTCTACTTTGACAACAAAGACCAAACAAAGAAAGAGCAAGCTCTGCAAGCGATCCAATTGGCGAATTTTCACAAGGAACGCAAGAACAACTATCTCTTACAAATTTCTGGGGCTATCCACAATCTCAAAAAGGCCAATGCGATGTTGTACAAAGCATTTACCCAAGACAGCTTTGATGCCAAGTCGTTAGACGATCTGGTGCGTAACGTGCAATCCTTACAAGAAATTCAGCAAATCTTACAGAAATAGGGAAACTCATATGCCAAATTTTGACATGGAAATCATCGAAGGGGATTCGGACAAGCCCAATGCCCATACCAGCATTGGAGCTATCATCGAGCACATCACTACCCTACGTATGCAGACCCGTGACAGGGCAGCACGGCGTGAATTGGGACTTCTCTACCGTAAGTACTCGCAGCTCCTACAAAAGAAAATCGATGAGGTGGTGGACAAGGACTCGCAGGATTATTTGAAAATTACCGGTCAGTTGGAAAAAGCCAATGAATCGATCCAGGCAGCGATTGCTGGCACGGAACAAGTGGCGAACACGTTGAACTTTTTAACCGATGCAATCCAGACGATTACGGAGTTGGCGAGTTAGGGTTCCCTCTCCTAGTCCCAAAGAGAGAACAAGATGTCCCCCTGATCATTTAAGTTTACAGTCTTCCAGTTTTCCGATTTCTATCCCCTAAAGTCCACTAGGGCTTCTTCCACATCTAACGGTTCTATTTGGGTTTTCCCATCGCGTAAAGTGGGGGTTTTGTAGTCTATGTTGATGTGGTAGGAGTCGTTCTTTTTATTGTAGAGTATCTTGGCGGGTACGACGCCGAAGGTTACGTAGGATCTGCCTTTGTAGCTAAGTTTTTCTTTTGTCGAGTTGTCGCTGTTGTAGTCGATATTGCCGGAGATGAGTGGTTTGATGCTTGCTTCGAGGTCTAGGTTTTTGCCGTTCTTGTCATAGGCGGAAAAGCTTAGCGAATTGGTGCGTATCAGTTCGACGATTACGTAGTATTTGCCAGCTTTGATATCTTTTTCTAAGTTTGGGTTCTTGGTTTTTTGCAGTTTTGCTGTACTGAGAAACTCTTGTAGTTCAAGTATGGGAATGCGTTTTAGGCGGACGTTTTTCATATAGTATTGCATGAAATGTGCATTGTCAAATGCGGATTGGAAACCTGCTTTTAGGACTCCTTTGAATGCTTCGACAAAGTAGGACAGTGGGTCTAAGGCGAACCTTTTTTCTACCTTGTCTGTCTTGCTTTCTTCCATTTCAACCATTTGGCTTTCTTTTTCGGCTGTGGGTAGTGCTACGCGTTTGGAGGTGGTGAAGAGGTTTTCTATGTGGCCAACTTTGTGTAGGTAGCCGTCGTGTTTTTCGTAGATGTCGAGTAGGTTGATGCCGTTGTTGGGTTGTTTGACAAGGCTTATGTGGTATTCTTTGCGAAAATGTTTTACCAGTGGGTCTTCACATATCATTTTGGATCTCCTTGGATATATAGGTGGTAGATTTTGTCTGTTGTATAGTTATGGTTTGCGGTGACACTTAGTTCGTCATTGATGTCAGTTAGGCAGGAGTCTATGCTTTCTAAATCATTTTCTTCTTTGTTAAACTGTTCGTAAAAAGTTTCGGTGAAATAGAGAGCATCTTTTTTGTCTTCCACGGGGCCTTCGACGCCGATAGCTCGTTTGATATAGCCAGTATCTACTATCTTTTTGCAGAGTTCGTGTGTATTGCAGGCATTGCATACTAACAACTCTAATGTTTTGCCAGTTCGTTTTTGGTAGACTTCGAATGCTTTTTGCAATTCTTCTAATGAGTAATGTTCGATTTCTTGTTTTTTGTTGCCGATTTCTAAACCTGCTTCTTCATCTCCGTGGCTTATAATATGGACTATGTCGGGTTGTATTTCTTTGAGATGTTTGAGGTAATAAAGTAGCACTTTTTTTAAATAAAACTTACCGGTTGTACGATCATTAAATTATCACACAAAAAAATCAAACAACCGGCACCTTCATGAGTATTTTAATTCCCCATATAATCAAGCAATTTTCCTTAACCTGTTTATC
>JBCCIA010000342.1:0-6840 GCA_039028475.1 Spirochaetota bacterium
AAAAAATTTTAGCTTTTTTTTGCTCCTGTACTCAGTAATTCCTTTGACGAAATAAGCTGATTGATTTAAAACGTAATTCCCTTTCAGCAACGGGGAGGACTTTGGAACTGTAAATAATTATTAGTTATTTACAGTGTGTAAACAACTACTACAAAAAGGAGAAACATGCAAACATCTGAATTTTTACCTAATAAAAATGACAGAGATGAAGATGATACTTTTATGGACGGAACAATCAGTGTACCTACAAAAGAAGACATAATAGAAGCGGAAGAATATGGGTTATTCCCAAGCGAAGAGCTGCTAAAACAAAAAGAGCAGAAAGAAGAAGTCGAAAAGCCAGAAGAGGTAGAAGAGGCAGAGCAGATAGTAGAGTTAGAAAACGCTCTAACACCAGAAGTAGACCTGACTCATGACATAGAAATCCAACAAGAGGAAGAAAAGGAAAAGGCAGAAGAAATTACGCTTTATCCCTGTTCCCGTTGTGGTTCCATGGTCGAGAATTTGTTTCAAATGGATGTTTGCCGCAATTGTCTTACAAAGGACTTTCAAAAATTAATTTCAATTATCAATACAGTGAGGAACTGACTTAGGAATGGATTACCCCTTTCAACAAATCGAGAAAAAATGGCAAGAATACTGGGAAGAAAATCGTACCTTTCACACCAATCTATATTCAGATAAGCCTAAATTTTACTGTTTGGATATGTTTCCCTATCCCAGTGGTGCTGGATTGCATGTAGGCCACCCCGAAGGCTATACAGCAACTGATATTATATCTCGGTACAAACGTATGAAAGGATTTGAAGTATTACACCCCATGGGTTGGGACGCTTTTGGCTTGCCTGCTGAAAGGTATGCAATGAAAACGGGTATCCATCCTAAAGAAACTACTGCCAAAAATATTGCTAATTTTAAAAAGCAAATAGCTATGATTGGACTTTCCTACGATTGGTCGCGAGAGATATCCACAACTAGTCCTGATTATTATAAATTTACCCAGTGGATCTTCCTACAAATCTACCATTCTTTCTATTGCAAACGGCAAAACAAAGCAAGACCTATCCAAGACTTACTAGAGGAATTTGCAACCAACGGCTCAGCTAAGTACAATGACGTAGACTTTACCGAGAAATTTTCTAAAGAAGAGTGGCTTGCGAAAAGTGCAGTAGAGAAAGAAAAGATCCTATCACAGTTTCGTCTAGTCTATATGGCTCATATCCCTGTCAATTGGTGTGAAGAACTCGGAACTGTACTTGCCAATGAAGAGGTCGAAGAATGGGTATCAAAAGGCCACTCTGTTGTGCGCAAACCGATGCGCCAATACATGATGCGTATCACCGCTTATGCAGAGCGTTTATTAGAAGATTTGGCGTTGGTATCTTGGCCAGAGTCTACCCTTGAAATGCAGAAAAATTGGATTGGCAAAAGTCATGGGGTAGAAATCGACTTTCACAGTGAGAGTGGTGACGCCATTCGTGTCTACACAACCAGACCAGATACCATCTTTGGAGCAACTTATCTCGTGTTGGCTCCTGAACACCCCTTAGTCGAAAAACTAGTAACTGCGGCAAACAAACAAGCTGTAGAAGACTATGTAGCTCGTGCTGCGAGTAAGAGTGATATGGACAGAACGAGCCTAAACAAAGAGAAGTCGGGAGTTTTTATCGGTTCTTATGCAACAAACCCCCTACAGCCAGATAAGAAGATTCCCATTTGGATTTCTGACTATGTCTTGTATGGCTATGGAACAGGAGCAATTATGGCTGTTCCCGCACACGATGAGCGAGACTATAAGTTTGCAAAGAAATTTGGCTTAGTAATAGTACCAGTCATTGCAGGAGGTAGCGTTGAAAAGGAAGCCTTTGATTCCAAAACATCCACCTGTATCAACTCAGAGAGTTCTACACTTTCCCTCAATGGCTTAGATTATGAGAAGGCTTTTACGAAAGTAGCGTCTTTTGTAGAAGCAAAAAAGATTGGGTATAAGAAGACGCAGTACAAACTTCGCGACTGGTTATTTGCTCGGCAAAGATACTGGGGAGAACCTATCCCATTGGTACATTACGAAGATGGCTATACAGAGTCTATTTCTGAAGAAAATTTACCTTTGGAGTTACCTGCCTTAGACGAGTTCAAACCTTCTGGTAGTGAAGAATCACCTCTCGCCTTAGCGACGGATTGGCTAAGCCAGGAAAGTCTGGAACATGGCAAAGGAAAACGTGAAACAAATACTATGCCACAGTGGGCAGGTTCTTGTTGGTATTACCTTAGGTATATGGACCCCGAAAACCCAGGAAAAATTTGTGACCCTGAAGTGGAAAAAAAGTGGATGCCGGTAGACCTCTACGTAGGTGGAGCCGAACACGCCGTATTGCACTTGCTATACTCTCGTTTTTGGCATAAGATCCTGTTTGATTTGGGACATGTCTCTACACCTGAACCATTTAAAAAGTTGGTTCACCAAGGGTTGATTTTAGGGGAAGACAAGAAAAAGATGTCCAAATCCTTGGGCAATGTGGTAAACCCTGATGACATAGTAGCTAACTACGGAGCTGATAGCTTACGACTATTTGAAATGTTTATGGGACCTTTTGAGTTTTCTAAACCCTGGAGCATGAAAGGGGTGGAGGGGATCTTTCGCTTTTTGAACAGAACCTGGAGACTATTCCATAACAAAGATGGCGAGTTTTCCGTTGATACCAGCTCTCCAGAAAAGCAGGATCTACAAGTTCTTCATCGCACTATCAAAAAGGTAGAGGAAGATATCAATTCTTTCTCCTTCAATACGGCCATTTCTCAGATGATGATCTTTGTCAACCATATGACTCCTAAGAGCAATCGTCCAAAAGCTGTTTTAGAACCTTTCGTATTGTTGCTCGCTCCATTTGCTCCCCACTTTGCTGAAGAAATTTGGGCAAAACTTGGCTATGACGAGTCCTTATGCTATGCTCCTTTCCCTATAGTAGAGCTTACATTCTTGCAAGATGATGAAATCACAATTGTCGTACAGGTGAATGGCAAATTACGTGGTGAATTCAAAGCAGCCAAAGACATTGCCCAAGACAATGCCTTGAGTACAGCTAAGTCTCTGGAAAAGATCCAGGGTTTTATCAACGGCAAAACGATTCGTAAGGAAATATATGTCAAAAACAAACTTGTAAACCTGGTTGTTTCTTAGTTCTCCTCGACACTCCAACGATGCTCTACGCAAGCTCTGCTCGGAGAACATTAGTTAAAAAACTTACTCAGATTCTCTAAGTTTAACGAAGCAACTTTTCTGTGAAAGTAGGCAAAGAAAACATGTTCTACACTCTTCTTTTCCTGTTGTGGGTTGCCTAAAATAAGTAGTTTGTCCTTGGCTCGGCTGAGTGCTACATAGAGTATCCTTCTTTCCTCTTCTATGCTTTCCAACGCTGCATCTGTTTTGACATTCCATCCACCAGCTAGGTCTACCAATACATAGGGAAATTCTAAACCCTTTGAAGCATGGATGGTCATAAGATTCTCCTGCGGAATTCCAAGTTTGTGGTAGGTTTGTAGGCGAAAGTTTGACCGGCAGAGTAGCATACCTTTCTTAGCAAAATTTTCCTCCTCTAACAAAGTATAGCAAAGAAATTGTAGGTCCTCATCCGACTCGATATTAGCCCTATGAACTGTACCTTTTCCTTCTCGCTGGGCCAAGGTTTTTTTCTTGATATTGTTTTTGTTCTTTTGGATCGGTAAATGTGCTATTTTGACTATTTCTTTTAGAGAGCGGTAGTTGGCACAGAGAAAATTTACTTGGCAGGGAGAAAAAATATCTTTGAATTTTAAAAATGGTTCTACACTCGCTCCCCGAAACCCATAGATTGCCTGCCAATCATCTCCGACGACTGTGAGCTTTTGTGGTTGGAGCATTTTTAACCATTCCAGCTGTGTCAGGTCCGTGTCTTGGAATTCATCTACAATGACACGTTTTACTTCTTGTCGAGCTTGTCTTGCCCAATCTTTGTTCTCTTGCATTGCTCTAAGGTAGACATTTACCAGATCATCAAAGTCTAGCAGATTATTTTTGTCTTTGTAGTCTTGGTAAACCTGTAATAGTTCGTGTTCCAAGTCAGGAAAGTGTGTCTTGAGAAACATAGAATTGGTTTGCAGAAAAAAGTCATAAGGTATGCCACCGATCACAAATTTCTTTTCAACAAAAAATTCACGGAAGATCTTTTCTTTGTCCTCAGGTAATAAAATCCGCATACCCTCTTTGCTGTATTTCGGATGGTATTTTTTAAGTATGTAGAGGCAATATGCATGGAAAGTCTGGATCTTAATCTGATGCTTGCCAACTGCCTTTTCCAACCTTTCCGATATTTCTGTGACAGCTTTTTTAGAGAAAGTGATGACTAAAATTTCTCGTTGTTTTTCTTTTCCCTCATGGATCAATTTGACAAGCATCTGGATCATTGTAAAAGTTTTTCCAGAACCAGCTCCCGCGATTACCTGTTGGTAGTCTCCACTATATTCAATGACTTGTTGTTGTTCTTCACTGTACTGCATACTAGTACAAGTAAAAAGTAGTGTTAGAAGAAGGGATTTTTTAGGAGCTAATTGCTAAAAAGTCACATTTAATTCGACAAAAGCAGAAAGCATCGGTTATGGATTGGCTCGCTCTGGTGAACTTGTATACAAGAGTTTTAAAACAAAGCAAGTTGCCCCTTTCCAACCAACAGAGTCCCTTTTAAAGGACAGATTGCGCAAAGGAGATAGTTTGATTCTCTATTCTGATGGAGTTACGGAATCCATAGACTCTGAACGAAACATGTTGGGAGAGAGTGGAATTGCAGAATTTTTACATGAAAATACCAACAAATCCACTTTAGAGTTGAGAGAACTCTTTTTAGAAAAACTCAGTCATTATACGAATAAAGATGATATCACTTTTATGTTTATCAAAAAACTCTAACAATCAAAAATACACCAACTAAGATATTTTTGAACCTATAGTAAAATTTTTTTTGTAGGAGAGACTGTTAAGAAGTTGAAAATATTTCATAGAAACGAACTGTATGGAAATGAAAAAAATCAATTTCCTTCTCTTCAGACATGCTGAATGTGAGATGAATCTCATCTATCATATATTTGTTGGTGGTAGGAGCAATTCTAGTCCTTTGACTCCTTTAGGTATAGAACAAGCTACAAACCTAGGAAAAAACCTACAGAAACAAGGTCTACGTTTTGATAAAGTATTCTCTTCCACCGCTGTTCGAACAATTGCGACAGCTACATATGTAGGAGAGTATCTTGGTTTCTCAGAAAAAGATATTGCTACCAGTGAAGAGCTACTAGAGTTAGATCAAGGAGAATGGGAAGGTATGCGAAGGGAAAAAGCCTATACGCCTGAAATACTAGCAAAGATCAACTCTGATGCTTGGAACTTTTGTCCTCCAGGTGGTGAATCGCAAAAAATTGTCGCCGAAAGGATGTTTGGCTGGGTGCAATCCATTCTAACAACTACCTCAGTGAACTCAACGATTGCAGTCTTTTCTCACGGTGTCGCTATTAAATGTCTACTGCGAGCAATTATGAACTTTGATGCAAACATTACTTATAAGATTCACTTGGATAATTGTGCTTTGACCCAGCTTTGTTTTCACAATGATCTCTGGGAAATTGTTTGTATCAACCAAAGGTATGTGTAAGATTTGCAGCTTATCTTGGGTGTGAAAAAGCATATCATGTAAGACATATTTATTTTTTTTGAAAAAGTATCCATTACCTGCTGTTTTAGTCGCTAAAGAATAATTCACAAACAGCTTTGTTTTTCGACTCTTGTAGCACAGTTAATTTTGTGGTCATCATGGATCTTAAAAGTTCTCATGATGAGTTTTTCAAATTACTTTTTCGAGAAGTAAAAAATGCAGCTTCCTATTTTCAAAATACCTTTCCGCAAGAACTGCTTACAAAAACAGACTTTACCACTCTAAAATTAGAAGATGGAACATTTGTTGATGAAAAGCTAAAAGAAAAATTTTCAGATATTCTCTACAGCGCTAAGATACAAGGAAAAACTGGTTATATATACATTCTTCTTGATCATAAAAGTCATCCAGACAAATACGTAGCTTTACAACTTTTAAAATACAGGATTTCTATTTGGGAAAGGTATTTGGATAATTGCAAAACTCGCGGCAACTTACCTTTTGTATTGCAGATTGGAATGCATCTTTTAAAAAATATTTATTCAGAAGATTTACCAGATAAATTAGAGAATATATTTCAACTCTTCCAAAAAATAGAAGATGAGAAGCAGGGATTGAAATGGTTACAGGCAGCTATGAAATACCTTGGAAGCTCAAGTGATGAGAAAACAATTGACAAACTGGAAAAAGTTTTAGAAAATACAGAAATTAAAGGAGCAAAAAAAATAATGGCTACGTTTGCAGAAAAATTGGAAAAGAAAGGCTATGATAAAGGCCTACTAAAGGGAAAAAGTCTGGCAAAATTGCAGATTCAACGAGCAAATAGAAAAAGTAAGCTCCGGACGGCAATTCGCTTGAAAGAAGAAGGTTCTGAGCTAGCTTTTATCGCTAAAATTACTGAACTGGATATTAAATACCTGGAGACATTTTTTCGAAAAATCGGTCGTTGCTAGCACTTCTGATAACAAAGCCATTCTTACAACGTTTCTAAAAATAGGTTTATTCTACCTTTACATCCTTTAAAATTTGCTTATAGATTAGTTCTGTTTTTTCTTCACCGCTCAAAAAACCCCTCTTAGAAAAGTCCAGTAGTCCCAATGTGGGTAGAAATAAAGGAGAAAAAATATTTGCAGAGAAATTCAACAACTAGAGGGGATGGTTG
>JBCCIA010000343.1:0-6810 GCA_039028475.1 Spirochaetota bacterium
GCATGCCTTTGTCTTCGGTAGGACCCGCCTTCTTCGCTACCCAAGCTCGATCGCTTCCAATGAAACACCGAAGACTGCGGTATATGCAGGGATACGCCAACGTGACGGCAAATCTGTTGCCATTGCAATTGTAACCTTCCTACTCTATGGTGGTATGATTTGGGGAGTGATGCCCTTTTTAACCGGTAGTTCTGTATCTTGGGAGTCGCATCTGTTTGGTGGGATTGCAGGAGGAGTCGCCGCTCACTACCTCTGTGGACGAAAAACTAGATAAGGACAATTTATGAAACAACACTATCTTACAATACTGATTTTAGCCTTCGTTCTAAGTCTAACAAGCTGCAAATCTGGTCCAGTCAAAACTCCTCCAGGCTGGAGCCAAAATATGGGAAATCTCACTTGGGATGATGCCACACGCAAATGCAAAGCCATGAAGATGCGTTTGCCTAGCAAAAAGGAGTGGAAGAAACTCTACGATAGTGGCATAACTGAGGATTGGCCCGATGGCTTTTACTGGACTTCCGAAGCAGACTCCTATGCAACGGCCTATGGTTTTATCATGGAAGATGGTTTCTTTAGTTCTAGCCTGAAAAGCTATAACTCTTTAACCCATTGTACCAAATAGAAATGCAGTTAATTTTTCAACTCCTAAGCATATTATTGTTACTACATTGCTCTTCCTGGAAAGTAAAATCTATTACGCCCGAGCAACAAGTTACAACTCCAGGAGATTATGAGGTAAAGTTTTCTATAGATTCACGGCAAAGAATTGTCGAATTCCACTATCCAGAAACTGCCCAAAACCATACACATCCACCACTTGTCATTCTATTACACGGTGGTGGCGGAGGTAAGGTAAAACGCTTTAAAGAAACGACCGGTATGCAAAAGCTCGCGGATAAAAAAGGATTTATCCTCGCATTTCCCTATGGCAATGGTGTATTTTCTCGCAGACTGCTAACGTGGAATGCTGGGAATTGTTGTGGTTATGCCAAGAAAAACAAGATAGACGATGTAAAGTTCATCAATGCTTGGATTGAATATGCTAAAGATAAGCTAGGTGTGGATAAAAGACGGATCTACGTTGCTGGCATTTCTAACGGAGGCATGATGGCGTTTCATATCGCATGCAGGCTTTCCGATAAAGTAGCTGCCGTTGCCTCTATCTCAGGAGCTTTCAATGAAGACAAAACTACTTGCAAACCACAGCAGCCCGTTTCGATTCTATCTTTTCGTGGTAGATTGGACACACATATTAAATACAATGGAGGTGCTTCGGAAGGGGTAGATAAAGGTAGGATAGACAAATCAGCCCAACATACTTTGAACTTTTGGCAAAAGGCGAATCGTTGCTCTACTGCTCCTCCTAAGATTTCTTCTACAAAATATGTAAAGCAAACCAGCTACCAAAACTGCAAACAACAAAATGAGGTAACACTCTACAGCTTAGCCCGTGGCACACATTCTTGGCCTGGCGGCAAACGCTCCGCTTTTTTCTTAGATACACCCACACAGGATATAAACGCTTCGCAAGTGACCTGGGAGTTTTTTTCCAAACACCCCAAGAAGTTTTAGAATAAATTTCTATTGCAATGGGAACTTACCTATCTGAGAGCCATACATAGTTCCTAAATAGAGAAAGTTGCCTATTTCAATGGCTGAAGTCAAAAGCGTCATATTACTCCCATCTGTGTCGTGGAAAGATTTTTCAATCTTTCCGGCTTCATCTATGCGTAGAACTAATCCATATGCCTGCGGTTTTGGCCAAAGGAAACGTGGTATTTTGGCCATTTGAGAGGAGATTTTTGGATGGCGGTGTAAAAAGTCGAGTTTGGGGTTGCGTAACGTGTACAAAGCTACATAGAAATTTCCTTTGGCATTGGAAGTGATATTATCGGGAAAGCCAGGTAAGTTCTCCAAAAAGATTTCTGATTGCCCCTTTTTCTCTCCTTGCAACCAATAGCGTAGGATGCGATAACGATATGTTTCACTTACCAAAAGGAAGGACTCATCTTGGGATAGGGCAACACCATTGGCAAAATACAATTTATCTTGTAAGACTCTGGTTTTCCGAGTTGTAGGATTGTAGGCTAATAAACGACCATGTGGCCTAGCTTCTAGTAGGTCGTACAAATAGTCTTTTTCGTTATAGGTATCGCTTGCATCAGTGAAGTAGACAATGCCCTGTTTGCTAATATCTAAGTCTTCTGTAAATTTAAAAGTTTGCTTGTTTGCAGAATTGCTGAGGACGATGACTTGTCTGTTTGGAGTAATTTCTAACAAACCGCGGTACGCATCACAAGCAAAGAGAGAACCAGTGGGGGCAAATTGCAAACCTAGCACACGGCCTTGCGTTTTGGCATATTTTTCGACGTTACCATCTGGAGAGACTCTAACAATCCAACCATCAGCTGTTCCAGTATACAAAAAACCATTGCGGAAAGCTATGGACTCCGGTCCGTTGAGTCGTCCCTCTGCGATCTTTAGAGATTTCTTGAGTTCTTCATTTGTCTGCAAAGCACCTGAAAAAGGTATCGGCTTTGGAGGGTCAAATTTTTGTGGATTTATGGGGTTTTTTTGGAAGAGAAAAACAAAGCAAAACACACTTATAAAACCCACACTCATCACTAGGGCCTTTCGTTTCATATTTAGTCCAGTCCAATCCTTTCTGTCACTTTTTCGTTTTTTTATTATGCCTCAATCTTATTTTCAGAATATTGGATCGTATGAAGGTTTTTCAGTACACTTCTATCCTTGAGGCAAAATTGGTTTGCAATAAAATCTACCAAATAGTATTATCTATCTCTTTACTTGCTTTGGCAAATTGCCAAAGTCTGTTTTTCACACCATCACCAGATTATGACATCGATGCTTCTGCAAAAGAACTCAAAGAAAAATTACTCAAGAACTTTCATTTTCGTGAAAAAAAAGTTTTGGCAATTGCTTCTTTTGCCCGTACGGATCTCATTCGCCCCAATTCACGTTATAAATCCGTAATCCCAAAATTAGGGGTCTACTATGCCAATGCTCTACAAAATGAAATGTTCCAACCGCAACTCTTTACACTCGTTGAAAGACAAAGAATCGATGGCCTTCTCAATGAAGTTTCTTACCAACAACTTGGTATGACTTCTAATCCTATTGGTTCTATTGAATTGGGAGGTGCCGATTTGATTTTGCTGGGTACAATCCAGAAACGCCAAAATTCCTTTCGTATAGATGCAAGAATCGTTGAACTCAAGACGGGAACTATCGTCTCTGTGGCTACCAGTTTAGTAGCCACATCGCCAAGTATTACTCAGCTATACGAAGATTATCCAGAAGCTATCAAGGAATATTCAAGCCTTATTATGGCTGCCTCTGGCTGGCAAACTATTGATGCTCCGATATACCCACCTGCAGAAGTTTCTATCAAAGCGAAGGGAAACTGGTCTATGACCAATAACCGTAAAAGTTTTGATGCCAGTGGCAGTACTGAGAATCCTTCTTTTTTTGGCGACTATCGTATCGACAAACTTTTTAACCACGGGCAACTCATATGTCGTTTCAATACCCATCCGGGGGAAGTATTTTCTATAGGAACTGTACAAATGGCTCGTAAGGGCTATGTAGAATGTAGAATGAACGACACAGATATCGATAATAATGTGGGTTCTCAAACAATTACGCTTACTGTAGATGAGAGGAAGAAGTGAGTGACAACGTTATTGGTAGTATTCCCAAGTCATTTCTCCTACTCCTAAGATGTTGCCTCTGATTTGTTTGAAAAACCATCTTCGGTTGATACTTGCTGAGGGTGGTAGTTTCAATTTCTTTTTTAAGGCATAAAAACGTAAATGGTAGGTGTGCGTTCCCAATTTAGGGCAAGGTCCATTGTAGCCAAACTTTCCTAAAGACACCCCGGCTAGTTCTCTCTGTCCTTGTACCATGCCGTTCTTAAAGGCTTTTTTATTGGCGAGGTTTTCTGAAATTCGATTCCTATCACCAGGAATGTTGACTAGTAACCAATGGACAACTTGGGTAAATTGCAGACTGGGTATAGGCACATCGTAATCGGTTACGAGTATTGCATAACTTTTTGTCCCAGGAGGTGCATTGTCCCAAGAAAGCTGAGGAGAAATATTCTTGCCAAAGCATGTATGCTTTTTGTCAATTTTATTCCCAGACTTAAAGGAAATACTCGTTAAGCTAATACTAGGGCTAAGATTGCCTCCAGGTTCGCTTCCTTTTTCTATACGAGAAAAACGTAAGAATAGGGGAGTATTGATCAAAAGGATTAATAGAAAAATGGCTGCTCGTTTCTTCAAATTTGCCAAGACACTCCTAAGTAGAAATATTGTAGGTATTGCGTTCTGCCCGTTGCAAAACTTCCCAATGCCTTAGCATCCTTATCGGCTTGATAAACTGCTTTTTGGAAATAAAAATCTAAATAACTTTGGTAGATCTTTCCTGGATCTATATTCAGTATAATTGGATATTGGTTCTTGGTTTCTTGGTATTGGTAAATTGTATAGTTTCCACCGAGATACAATTGTAAATTTCCGAGGCGATAGCTTATCTCTAACTCGTGTTCATGGCCCTCATGTATAAATTTAGCTTTGTGTTTGGAATAAGTGTAAGAATCGCTTTGCAAACCATCTAGACTTTTCCTATCAATGTCTAATTGGCCCCTGTATGCAAAAAATGCTTTGCTCATGACAGTCATTGCAAATGCTTCGTTGAGTTTAAAATGGAAGCGGAGTCCTGATTGGTGGCTTACTATAGAACTTTTTTCTTTGTAATGGTAATAACGCAAATCATCAGAGGTATAAGGAAGGGGTTGTATAGATTTGCGATAATTTCGTAATTCTCCTCGAAATCCTACCAAAGGCTGGACTAGAAGCCATGAATTAATTGCTTCGTTCCACAATAGATTCAGTTGTGCTTCCCGCCAGTTGTAGCTTCTACTTCCTGGATACACCCGTAACCCATCTACTTCTGCGATTCCTGGAATGCGATAGAGTTCATAGTTTTGCTTAGAGAATGTGTTACGAACGCTGGTTTGTACAGAAAAATTGGCATGTTCAGGGTGTGTATAGAGAACATGGAAACGTAGGGGTACAACCAGGTACGATTCTTTTTGCAGTGAGGACGAGGAAAAGTCTTCTATGTTGTGCATGGCAATAGGGTCTCGTACCAGTTCATAGGTATAAGGAAAAGAAAATACGTTTTGCGTGTAAAAGCCAAGGAGGTATATGATGGGGAAAGCGTGTTGTTTTCCCTTGGTATTCCTTTGTACACCCGCACCAAAATCTGCCTTAAATTTCCAACCTGGTTTGATAAATTCTGATGCGCTATAGACAAATCTTTTTCTTTTTTTAGGTTTTCCCAAAGGTTTAACTGGTTCGGCTACTAAATCGCTTGCCAAGAAAGCTAAGAGAAAAATTGATAAGTATCTCATATCATTCTCCCCATACCAATATGCAATCGCGGTAGTATAGCGGACCGATAGCTAGAGAGCTTCTATCAATTACGGCAACCTTTGTGATTCCTGCTTTTTCTTTGGCTTGTTCGATACTTCCCCCAGCTCCATAGTAAAATAGAAATAGGTAGCCAAAGGCACTGCTGTGGGAACATGATTCCCCTGACTTCTCAATTTTTGCTGAGGAGAGCTGTCCTCCATTACTTTGGTGGTACACGTGTTGCTTTGTATAGACAAAAAGTCCTAGCAATGGGGAAGAGACACAACTTTGCATTGTAACAATAAAAAGTAAGATAAGGAACCATTTGAAATACATTCTATTTTTCCCCTGTGATTACTGTGCAATAGGTAGCAAACATTCCTGCTACATTTTCTGTACGATGGTCGATGGTTGCAATACGTTTGATACCATTTTTTTTTGCAATACTACCAGCAGATGCATCACCCCAAGCGACAATGTACAAAATCTGTTTGAGGCATCCTTCTGCGCGGATGCTACGAGCAACGTCATTGTTGGGGTTGAATTCCCCAGGAAAGGAGTTCGTGGTAAAGAGTAGACCATGTGTTGGGCCTATAGGCTGTGGAATTCCATATGTACACTGAGAAAGTGAAAATCCAATCGTTAAAAATAATAATCTTACTAAGTATTGTTGAAACAAATTTATTCTCCTGTGACGGTTGTACAAAAACGATGGTAAACAAAACTAAATAGAGCGAATTGTTCATAACTTACATTGGCAATCTTTTGAATCCCCCCATCTTCTAATGCTGCGTTGATCGAGGAATCACCTACCGATGCTAAATAAAGGTAGGAATAAGAACAAGCCTTTCCGCTATATTTTGATGTGACACCATTGCCTATCCCAGCTGGATAACTATTCTGGTGGTATACAAGACCTCCTTTGAGTAATAAGCTGTAGGTGTAAGAATACTCAGGTGTGGGGTTTGTATTTATATACGGATTGTAGTGTGCCCAATAGTTCCAGGCCGTGCAATTTTGTAATAGAAATAAGAAAAAGCAAAAAGATATTATAGAAAAATAATTTCTAATTTGGAAATTCATATGTTGCCAAGTTACCTTTTTGAGAAGTGGAAGTAAAGTATTTTCTTCTAATTTATTTCTATGCCCTACTAGTTAAAAGCAGTGAGGTTATATTTAGCAAGCATCTATAGTATTCTGTAAAAATACGGGAAATTATCTTTATTAGAAAAAATATATATAGAACCACGTATAATAGTTTTTTTACTGAGGTGTCCAGCAATGAAGTCTAATGCCAAAAAAAAATGATAATAAGAATTTATGATTCGAATATGGCATAATAATTATAAAAAGGGCAGATTAACTTTAC
>JBCCIA010000344.1:0-6786 GCA_039028475.1 Spirochaetota bacterium
CAAATCTCTATTGTTCAAATGCCCATTAAAACTATAAGAGGAACTGTAAGGATATAAAAATCTATCGTTTTTGCTATATGAATATGGTATGTATTCAGCTTTATGGTACTGGATAGAAATACTGTGATTTTTGTCTCCTGCGTAGATAGAAGAAACCATAGATAAAAGAAATACTACTAAGAATTTTTTCATGACCTGTCCTTATTAGAGAACAGAGTCATGCAGAATCAGAAGTTTTAAAAAAATCGGCTAAATCAAAAAAATAGTACGATTTACCTTTTTTTGGCAAAACGTTGCGTCTCCTAAGACTGCACCGAAGCCTCCCACAATCCAAATCGTTTGAGAAAAAAATATGTAGGATCGGGAAAGGTCTGGGTGAAACGTGTCATAAACCACAGGGTGAAGGGAAAAATGACTTCTTTTTTATTGTAGCGAATTGCAGAGATAACTTGCTTTGCTACATCTTCTGCTTGTATTGTGGGGAATAGTTTGGAAATTTTAGGGTACCAATCCATATCAGCGTTGTTGTTTTCAAAATAACCGGTATCTACATGACCAGGACACAGTAGGCTAACTCCAATGCCTTTGGGAGCGAGTTCATCGTGTAAGGACAGAGAAAGACCCACAATCGCATAGCGCGAGGAAGTATAGGGAATCATATTGGGAATCGGGAAGTAACCAGCAGGACTTGTCAAATTGACGATGTGGCCACTGCCTCTCTCCGACATACCTGGTAACACTGCATGCACAGCGACAAGAGCAGAGGCGTAGGGTAGGTAGAGTGGTTGTAGTAGCTCTTCTTTAGAAGTTAAATGGAGAGGTTTAAAGGTTCCCAAACCTGCATTGTTGACAAGAATGTCTAACGAACCCGCATCGCTTTCAATCTGTTGCATCACCTGGTAGACCGCTTCTGGATCACTCATATCTGATGGATAGATCTCTGCCTTGCCACCTTGCGAGGTAATTTCGTCAGCCACCAATTGCAACTTGTCTTTACCACGTGCAATCAAAGCCAGGCGGCAACCTTTTTTGGCTAAGGCTAGAGAGATGGCTCTACCGATTCCTTGTGAAGCTCCTGTTACAACGGCTACTTTTTTTTGTAAATCTTTCATTCTATCTCTCCTGGAATAAGTATACTATATAGACCCAAAATATTGTTAGGTCTGCTTTTGTAAGACATTTCCATTCACTGCATCTTCTTTAGCAGGGAGAAGGCTCATCGCTCTTTCGCTGAGTGCTGTAATGGTTAGAGAAGGATTCACCCCGATATTGGCTGAGATCATCGAACCATCACAGATGAGCATATTTTCATAACCAAATACTTTGTTGTCCTTATCTATCACCCCATTTTCTTTCGAAGACCCCATAACAGCTCCTCCGAGGATATGTGCAGTAGTAGGAATTCCGGCGAGGGTTTCGCTCATCAGAACAGAAGGCTTACCTCCTATGATCTCGGAATACCCATCGGCCAACTCTTTTGCCTCTGGGATAAAGGCTGTTGGTGCTTTGCCGTGGTCCACTTTGCTTTTCATACCAAATAGACCTTTGGAAAAACGCAAGGTTCCATCTATGCTCTGCATAAACAGTAGGATGTTGGTACTTTTCGCCCAATCTTTTACGATATGCACACGAAAGTTTTTGATGGGGTGTTTGACAAAGTCAAAGAGCATTTTAAAAATTCTTACGAGAAAATTGCCACCGCTCACCATAGGAGCCATAAGAAGCCGCCAGAAACCAGAGCCAGCGGAGTAACGCACCACCTCTAAATGCGAGTTTTCGTCTGTATGGAGTAGGGAACTTATGGCAATCCCTTCGGAAAGATTTTTCTTCTGGTCAAATGTGGTAACTCCTACCAAGGCTTCTGAGTTGGTGCGGATGCCATAGCCTAGCTTGTCGGAAAGTGCGGGGAGTGACTTTTGCTTGAGGTTTAGTAGTAGCTCAATTGTCCCTAGAACGCCCCCGGCAAAGACAACACCTCGGGTAGAAATTGTTCCACGGCGTTTGCCAAAGATGCGTGTCGATTCCTTCCAGCTCACCTGGTATCCCTCGGAACCATCGGCAGAACCCAGTGGAGACACGTCATAGACTAAGGATTCTGGCTGGATTTTAACCCCTAATTTTTCTGCTAAATAGAGGTAATTCTTATCTAAAGTATTTTTGGCATTGAAACGACAACCCAACATGCAACCACCGCAAAAGGTACAACCACTGCGTTCTGGGCCATCGCCGTTGAAAAAGGGGTCTTTTTGCGTTACTCCAGGCTTGCCAAAATAGACGGCTACATTGGGAGATTCGTAATCATCAGGTTTGCCGATTTTCTCACTGAGTGTTTTCAAAACATTGTCACCTTCTTGTGGTTTCGGTGAGGGAACTGCACCCAACATTTGCTGTGCCGTTTGGTAGTGCGGTTCAAGTTCCTCTTCCCAATCTGCCCAAGTTTTAGCTTGGAAAAATTTGGATTTGGGGACGGGCAGTGTATTGGCGTATACCAGTGAACCACCACCGACACCCACCCCGGAGAGAATCGCTACGTGGCGGAAGTAGGTTAGCTTGAACAGCCCAAAGAATTTGAACAGTGGCATCCATAACCAACGTTTCAAATTCCAATTGCTCTTAGGAAAGTCCTTTGCTTGCAGCTTTTTACCTTTTTCTAACACTAAGACCTTGTAGCCTTTTTGTGTTAAGCGTAGAGCAGAAACCGAGCCACCAAATCCACTCCCTATAATTACGTAGTCATAATCAAATTCTTTCATTTTACTTCCCTTTCATATAGCCAAGTTGTATTTTTTTCCATCATTGCTTGTGATTGTTGCGAGAAATGCGAGTAAGAGTTCTACAAATTTATTGCAAGAGATCGATGGTTGTTCGATCCACTCAGCGGTAGCGGACTCGATAAAGGCAATCCAACCGCTGAGGGCAATTTTTTCTAGAGGTTTGGCCTTTTTTTTCTGTTCGGAGGTGAGGACTTGGGAAACAAAATACTCGCGCACCCGGTTTGTTTCGGCCTGTACTTCTACATCTGCACCGATACCACCACGGATAATGAGCTTATACATTCCTGCATTCTCGTTGCAGTATTTTGCGAAAGCTCGCAAGATTTCAGCAATATCGTCTTTGCCTTCTCCCGCTCGCATGGCCTGTAAGCAACCCTCTACTACGTGGCGAACCGTTTGCAAATAAAAGCCCCTGCGTCCCTTGAAATAGTGGTAGAGCAGTCCCTTGGAGACTCCAGCCATATTGGCCATCTCATCCATAGATACGGCGTCAAAGGCATGGTTGGCGAATAATTCGCGGCCAAAGACTAAAAGCTGTTCGCGTCGCTTTTCAGGTTGTAAACGTTTTCCATTGTCTATTGCTGTCACAAATACCACGATTGTTTTTAATTGACCTTTAGTCAATAATTATTAACAAAAAGTCAATAAGGAAGTATGTTTTTTCCTTTAATCCCCAAGAGCGGGGGACTTAGAGAAGAGAGATTTTAAGATAAGTGTAAAACTTGGGCATCGAGTGAAATTTATTGTGCCTACAATAAATTTTTTATCGAGATGACGAAAACAAGGATAACGAGAAACAATCTAAGAGGGACTAACTATGCTAGATATAGGCTTTTATTTAGAAAACGACAGTTCCAAATTTATAGAGATTCCTGAGCCTTTATACGAATGGTTGGCACATACAAGTTTTTCTAAAATTTCCTTGGCAAAAGAAGCAGAGGACATATATTTTTAGATTGTGTCCCATATTTTAGAGATCCAAGATGAGTCGGTTTATAAAAGATAGCGTATCTACACTTCAGAAAATTTAGCTTATTCTTTTACAGAATTATTAGGTATTCTTTTCTCAATAGAGCCAGCGTAAAAGAAGCTCTAGTGGACTTTAGGAGATAGAAATAGCCAGAGGAGTAACTATTATGTAAAAAAGAATCGTAGTTCGAGATTTACCATTTTTTATAATACATTAACCTTGTTTATTTCTCCAAAGGATATAGAATCATACAATAAATCTTAAAATGGTAACTCAAAACATCCTGCACTAGGGATAGGCAGAGAATAAAAAAGGAAAGGAAATGAATATACAGGAAAACAAAAAGAACGCAATTGAGTTTTATAAAATGGCTTATTTAGGGAATCCGTCAGAAGCTATCGAAAAGTACGTAGGTGCAGAGTACATCCAACACAACCCTGATGTGGGTAATGGAAAAGTTCCGTTTATTGAATACTTCACGAAAATGCATGAGGAATACGCTGAGAAAAGTATCAATTTTATCCGTGCGGTTGCGGAAGGAGATTTAGTGGCGTTGCATACCCACCAGATATGGCCTGGTAACGATCAATATGTAACCATGGACTTTTTCCGCTTTGACGAAAACGGTAAAATTGTCGAGCATTGGGATGCGATCCAACAGGTTCCAGAGACCACTAAAAACGGCAATACCATGTATTAAAATTCATTTACCAAGAACTCAAGTACTAGTAGAATGGCATGGAAAAGTCCCCATTTTCTAGTACAATTCTATTATGAGTGATATTCCAAAAATTCTATTTCAAAAAAAGGAAAATGTAGAACTTGAGTTTGAAGCATTCACACTGGAAAGTCTGTTCTCCAGAGAAACAGAATTCAAGTATGGTATAGAGAAAAACCATAGAGTTGATTTCCATCACATCATTTATATTACAAAGGGCAAAGGAAAGCATTGTATTGATTTTATTCCATATACATACAATCCGGGAAGTATGTTCTTTATCTCCAAGGGACAGGTACATGCTTTTGAAATAAATCCAAACAACAAAGGTTATATCATTATTTTCACGGAAGAATTTCTCAGTAAAAACCTTCTCCACTCTGATACAATGGCACTCTACCGCTTGTACAATTACCATCTCTACTCTCCCATACTAGAGCCTGAAAAAATAGAAAAAAACAGAGTAAGCAAACTCATCTTAGAAATCTATGAAGAATACCAATACAATAATGATTTCGCCAAAGAAGAAATCCTTCGCTTGTTGCTAAAACTTCTGCTGCTAAAAGTAGAACGGATCAAACAAACCATCGAGCCAAAGATAAAAAATGCAGAGTGGATATCTATCTTTAACCAATTCAAGACATTAGTTGAAAACAATTACACACAAACAAGAAATGCAAATGATTTTGCCGGCATGTTGTATATCTCTTACAAACATCTCAATGAAGTTTGCAAAGCTATTACCGGAAATTCTGCTAAAAAATACATCGATACCTTTGTAGTTTTGGAAATCAAAAGAAGGCTTGCCACTTCCGATCTTTCTATCAATGAACTGAGCTATAAACTTGGGTTTGATGAGGCAACAAATCTTAGCAAATTTTTTAAAAAACATACCCACAAACTCCCCAGCCAATTCAAAAAAATACTAAAAAAAGAATCTTAGTTTGACAATTGCGGTTTCTTCCTTCAATCGCCCTTGGCAGTAGCCGTTTCCTAGGGAGTAAAATTCATCTATTGCCTTCCACAAAGTACATATCAATTTCGCCCTTGTTCTTTGCCATAATTTTTCCACGGTGCTCACAGACGAACTCTTGTTGAACAAGTTCGTAGGTCGATTGAGAAATATTGACGCGACCAGGTTCCCCATTAGATTCCATACGCGATGCTATATTCACTGTGTCACCCCATATATCATAAGCAAATTTTCTTTGACCAATCACACCTGCTAGAATTGGACCGGTATTGATCCCTATTCGTAATTCCCATGTCTGCTTATTTTTTTGTAGGTTTTCTTCATTTATGCGAACCATCAGTTTTTGCATATCCATAGCAGCTTTGACAACGTCAAGCGCATGCGAGTTGGATGCAACCGGCAAACCACCAGCACACATATAAGCATCACCAATAGTTTTCAGTTTTTCCAATCCGTACTGATCAATGATCGCATCAAATTTGGAAAAATAAAAATCTAGCTCTTCTACAAGTTGTTCCGGGCTAAGTTTACTGGCAATTGCTGTAAATCCTTTGGAATCTGTGAAGAGCACGGATACCGATTCGTATCTGATAGGCTTGACTTTTCCGCTCTTTTTTAATTCTTCCGCCACATCATCTGGTAAAATGTTTAACAAAAGTTCATCTGTTTTTGATTTTTCTTTTTCTAAAGCTGTGTAGAGACTGCGTACTTCCTGGTTGATAGTTGTCATCAAAGATAAATTTTGTTCTCTTGCATCCTCCAGAATGAGTCGCTTGAAATGTTCCCGTTTCAATTTATGTTGCAGCATTTCTACTTTTTGGATCAAATCATTCTTAGAAATGCTATGTAAAGTATCCGGAGAAAAGCTATTCTCCACTGAATGTGATGAATTTGTAACTCCGTCAAATCGGAGATCTTTCGCTTCTATAAACAATGTTCCAATCGTGCAATGGTGGAGAAAAGATTTCTCTTTTTCTTTTAGGGGGGCAATTTCGCCATAACTATAAAAACCAAGAAAGGGCTTATCACCCAGGTAAGAGCGGATAATTTCTCTTTCCTCGGTAGCTCTGGAACCAAGGATTGTTTTACGAATTCCACAAGAAAAAATTAAGGCAACACCGGGTGGTATTTCCCCATAAGAATCAGACATCTGTTTGATTTGACTATCTAAATCCTGAAGAATAGGTTCCCTGTTTGCTTCCGTAAGCTGTACTTCCGCACCTTCTGGAACAGAAGCACCAAATGTCAACTCCCCTGACTCTTCATCGTCGGATGTCGCCGCCTGGAGCTGATCGGGCGGGACGACGCGGTTGACCAGCCCCAGGCGCAGCGCCTCGTCGGCATCGATCAG
>JBCCIA010000345.1:0-6732 GCA_039028475.1 Spirochaetota bacterium
CATAGCAAGGTACATTTGAGGGTCAAGAGTTTTTTTCAAATACTATAATCCAATACCGTCCCTTCTTTCTAACCAAATAATACTTAGATAACCCAAAAGATTAACCGTAACAGCTAATAACTGCCAAAAAAGCTCTCGCAACCTCGGAAAAATACAAAAAAAATTGTTCTTTTGCTAGTTTTTTTAACTTGTTATATATAAAGAGGTCTAAGCAAATGA
The DNA here is from genome assembly GCA_039028475.1 of Spirochaetota bacterium. Lineage (GTDB taxonomy): Bacteria > Spirochaetota > Leptospiria > Leptospirales > Leptospiraceae > JBCCIA01. Next base: position 220 of record JBCCIA010000345.1, read on the forward strand.
GAGAATTGATGGAAAAAGTAGATACATTGCAACGTGCTCACGAAGAATTTACCCGCATGGTAGGTATGGAATACAACAAACTCATAGCTGTACAAAAAAGGGCAGATAGGAGATTAGAACATTACATAAAACAGAACGAAAAACGGGAACAGGAGCGGAAGGAAGAGTTCCGTAAATATGAAGAAAGAAAAGAAAAAGAGGAACAACAACGAAAGGAAGAGTTTCGTAAATACGAAGAGAGAAAAGAAAGAGAGGAACTCCAGTGGAAAGAAGAGTTTCGCAAATACGAGGATGAAAGCAAACAAGAGAGAATAAAACTCAACAAACAAATGGGAGAGCTTTCCAGAAAATTCGGAACCATCGTAGAGGACATGGTAGTACCGAGCTTACCAAGAATTCTACAAGAAAAATTTGCTATTCCTATCAATGATGATGTTGAGAGAAACAGACGTTTTAAAAAAGATGGTAGGAACAAAGAATTTGATGCATATGTAGTTACTAAAGACTGTGTTTTTCTCAACTATACTGTTGCCACATTGAAAAACGATGACATCAATTGGATGGCGAAAGAGATTGAGGACTTTCGTTTTTTCTTACCAGAGCACGCAAACAAAAAGATCATTGGTATCCTTGCCGCTCTGCACATCCCTAATAATCTTCTACGATATGCTGAAAAGAAAGGCTATTTGATTATAGGGCTTGGAGAGTATTTGATGGAGAGCAAAAACAAACCGAACTTTATCCCTACAGAGTTCTAAACATTTGGAAAACGAAGACAAATAATTCGTATAAATTACTGAGTAGTAACGCTTTACAAATCACTCCCCTCTAATGCATTGAACGCTATGACCTTGAATTTAACAACTCCTGCTTTATTATTCCCAGCTATTTCTCTATTGATGCTTGCCTATACCAACCGGTTCCTTGCCTTGGCAGCTTTGATACGTGGTTTGGCGGTTGAGTATAGTTCTGAGAAGGATGTTCGTATTCTAAAGCAAATTCATAACTTGCGCATGCGTTTGCGTTTGATTCGGATGATGCAGGCAAGTGGTATTTTTAGTCTTTTTCTCTGTGTTCTCTGTATGCTTTTACTATTTCTGGCATTAGTTGTCATGGCTAAGTACATTTTTGCAATAAGTCTTTGCCTCTTGTTACTTTCGCTGGGACTGTCGTTTTGGGAAATTCAAATATCTATCCAAGCATTGGAGTTGAACTTAGAAGATTTGCAAAAAAAGTAAGCTGAAAATTTCCAATTGATCAAATTAGAGTAGCAAAAGAGCCTTGTAACAAGGATTTGAAGGAGAACGGAATGGTAAAACTAAAACTCATATTTATAGTACTATCGATTCATATACTAGCTATTGCATGTAAAGAATCGAAACCACCACAACAAGCAAAACTACAAGCGAGCGTATCCTATGTAAAGGGCAAAACCTATAAGAAATCCTCACAGCAACCAGTAATTCTCAAACTTGGCGATAGGTTGCAGGCTTCTGACGAAATTACTACGAGCGCAGGTGCTTACTTGGAACTTCAATTTCCTGATGCTATTTCTATTCGCATTGGACCCAATTCAAATTTCAACCTACGCTCTTTAGAAGGAAAAACAGGTAAAGATATTCAGATATTTCTGAAAAAGGGTAGTATTTTTTCCCAAGTTCCTAAATTGAAGCAGAAAGAGAATTTTCGAATTGTTACAGAGTCCTCTACTGCGGGAATTCGCGGAACAAAGTTTTATACGAAAATCTTAGAAAAAGAGGAGCAAACAACTGCGCTTCTCGCTGCAGTTACCGAAGGAAGCATTGTCATCACACCTAATTCTGAGTCTGCTGGTAAGTCAACTGTTGTGGAAGCAGGCGAACAAGCCACAGAGATCTCGGCAGGAGTTTTTGAAAAAGTCCCTCTTACCTCTTACGGAATCGATTCGACAAGAAATCAATTTGGATCCAGAAAAAGCCTTAGTATTTACGGGCGAAAAGATGACTTTGCAACAAATAAAGCAAAAGTTCAAAAAAGTAGAGGAGATTACACTAAAAGATGGAACGGTTCTCCAAGGTGTAATCATTGCAATGGATAAAACTACAATGACTATTGTAACAGAAAAGGGAGAAACCAAAGTTCCTACTGCTAATTTAAAAAACCAAACCAGATTAAAATAAAAAATGGTAGGAAAGAGTGGTTTGGCCTTGGTTCAGGGACTTTGCAGACAGAACTTTCTGATTTGCTAGAGTACCTGTTGGATTCCAAGTCACTCGCCAACCTTTGTTTTGGGAGGTGTGAGAAGATGAAAAATCAGAAAACTTTCCTGGCGGTCTCGTAACCCACTCCTTTGTTATAAAATAGCTATGCACCAACTGGATGACATAAATGCCAACAGCTAGGTTAAGCATGGAATTTCCCCTACGTTTAGCTACAGTTGCATCTTTTAAGGAATCAGTATATTTGGAATAGTCGCGGAAAGTTGTAAAGTTTTGGTACAGACTTACCTGCTCATTGGTAATTCCCGCAGATGTACCTTCAGCGGTAGCAGTTGCTATCGTACTACTGAGAAAAGATTGGAAAAAAAGGTTTTGTAGAGCTGCTCGTTGGAATTTACGATTGCCACTGTTTTTAATGTCATTTGCGTTATTTTGCATACCTGCTCCAGCAAGTCCTAAGGTTACAAACATAACATTGTAAAAGCTTCCCAAAAACGTGTGATTAGTATATATATGCCCCCAACCTGGTATTGCAGCGGAACGCCAAAGAGGAGACCAAATCTTTCTTTTTTGTGAATAGTACTCAGATACTTCTGGTTCCAACTCTAGATATTCCTCTAATCTACCGACTCTATCTTTCAAACGCTTGCTATCAGCTAAAGAGGTTGCATTGCTAGGGGTAGGGTCTGTTGTTTTTTTATCGTCTACATCTTTTGCATCTTTTTTTAATTCTGTATTTACTTTATTTAGTTTTGCGATTTGTTCTTTGACTTGAGCAAGTTCTTTTTGCAACTCTTCCCCTAATTTCTTGAGGTGTACTTCGCTTTGGATTTCTAAAAATTGTACACGTTTTTCCAAGCCATCTACTATTTCTTGCATGTCTTTAATTTTTGATTCTAAGCGCCTACGTTTTCTCTTTCTTTTCAGTAGAGCCACTTCTTTGCGGATTGTTTTTTTAGCAGAACTGGGATTTGAATCAAAAACGATACGGTGAACTTTTCGTTTCGCTATTTTTGTTTCTTTGCCTTTGTACTTATAAGTAACTGTTTCTAATGTTTGACCCAGAACTTCACACTCGATGTATTTTCCTGAAGTAAAGATGATTGTTTCTGCTTGTATAAGGGTAGGAATGGATAGTAAGAAGATTAAGATAAAACGGAACACAAGCCTAGAAAAAAATTCTTTCTGAGATCGTCAAGCTTTTTAAAACTGACAGAATCGTCGTTAGTTTTTACTTGAATTCCTAGCTCATGCATTGGAAGATCTCTTTGTCTTCACCTATAGAAGCCTATGCTACTTGTATACTATTTAAGAAATTTTATCCGACCATTTCTCTTCCTGCTTGGGCTGTTGATTACAGGTAGTTCTGGCTATATGATCCTAGAGGGTTGGAATTTTGTAGATTCGATTTATATGACTGCCATCACTATTTCTACTGTTGGTTTTGGAGAGGTGCACCCGCTTTCTCCAACAGGTCGTTTATTTACTATTGTATTGTTGATGGGTGGAGTCGGTTTCTATGGAATTGTGATCAATACTTTGATCCGAAATTTTATTTAAATTAAGTTTAAAACGTTAATTGCGAGTATCAAGATGAAGAACAGAATCGAACAAATGGAAAATCACTATATCATTTGTGGTGGTGGTCGTATGGCCTATACAATTGGCCTGGAGCTGGAACGTTCCAACAAAGACTTTTTGTTTATTGAAAATAGTCCAGATTCTCCTGTAATGGAAAACAGCCATCGTTGGCCCATTATCCAAAAAAATGCTCTTTTGGAAGATACTTTAGAGGAAGCAGGTATCCACCGTGCTGTAGGTTTGGCAGCTGTTCTCCAGACCGACGCTGATAATTTATTTGTTGTTCTTTCCGCAAAACGTTTGAAACCTAGTCTCTACATAGTCACGCGGATCGCTTTTGAATCGACACAATCAAAAATGCTCCAGGCAGGAGCAAACAAAGTTGTATCTCCTTATACAATGGGTGGAATGCAGATCGCTCGTAGTTTTATATCTCCAGAAGTAAATGAGTTTTTAGAAGTTGTGATGGACAGAGCTAGCTATGAGTTTGAATTCCAAATCCATAAGATCACTTCAGATGATAGCAATTTGGATAAAAAAATTCGTGATGCATCTTTTCGCGAAGAGGGTTTCATGGTTGTCAGCTTACGCTATCCCGACGGAGGGCTTGTTTTTGCCCCTGATGCTGACTTTGTGTTACAAGAAGGTCTAGAGGTCTTGTTATTGGCAGGGGGAGAGAAGGTTTCTGGTACTGGTTTATAGGGATTTTAGGTAGGCCAATACAAATGGTTCCAATTCTCCATTCATAACAGGGTCAACATTTGCTGTTTCATGTTCTGTTCGGTGGTCTTTGATCATATTATAGGGGTGAAAAACATAACTGCGAATTTGCGAACCCCAGGCAATATCCTTCTTTTCACCTGATTTTTTTTCGAGTTCCTCCTCACTCTTTTCTCTTTCTACTTCGTAGAGCTTGGCTTTGAGCATTTTCATTGCTGTGGCTCGGTTTTTGATCTGTGAACGTTCATTTTGGCACTGTACTACAATTCCAGTTGGCATATGTGTGATACGAACTGCTGAATCAGTGGTATTTACATGTTGTCCTCCCGCTCCTGAAGAGCGATAGGTATCAATTTTTAAGTCTTTTTCGTTAATGTCGACTTCGATTTCTTCACCGATATCAGGTGTAACGTGCACAGAGGCAAAAGAAGTATGGCGCCGTTTATTCGAGTCAAAGGGAGAAATTCGTACCAGACGATGGATTCCATTTTCTCCCTTTAGGTAACCAAATGCTAACTCACCTTGGACGAAAATCGTGACATTCTTGATACCAGCTCCATCACCAGGTTGGTAGTCTACCATATCAGCTTTAAAACCTTTCTTTTCGAAGTAGCGTAGGTACATACGTAGCAAAATATCGGCCCAATCTTGGCTTTCTGTTCCTCCAGCTCCAGGGTGGATGTTAAAAAAAGCTCCTCTTCCATCTTCAGGACTATTCAAAGCTCCCAATAACTCTAATTCTTCTAATTTATTTGCTAGACGGGAGTAGTCTTCGTTGAGTGATTGTGTCCCTTCTTCACCCATCTCTTCCACAGTAAGTTCTATCAAATCTGGAAAGTCCAAAATCTCTTCTTTAATTTCTAACCAGGGAGTCAATTTTCGTTCTAATTCTGTTTTCTTCTTGTTTACTGCTAATGCTTCCTCTGGTTTGTCCCATAACTTAGGGTCTTGTGAACGTTCTGTATAAGAGACCATTCGATCATAGTCTGTTTGCAAATTGAGTTCTTGCCAACGCTTTTGGTAAGTTGTAGACATCTCCTTGGCAAGCCGCGTCAACTCTTTGATGGGTTTTATTTCCATATTTAAATCCGTTTTAAATGCTCAGTTTTGTAAAATGCTAAAGTTATAATTTCAAAAAAGAAGTAAAAGGGGTAAAAAAGCAGGTATAGTCCTGCTTTTAAGAAAAAAAGAAAAAAATTTAACTTTCTGAGTAGAAGATTTCCAGAAGGTTGTTATTTGGATCTTGGAAAGTGAGGGTTTCACCGCTACCATTGCTTTCAGGACCAGACTGAATTGTTATATTTGCAGTTTCCAGTTCCTGTATGGCTTCTGTGAAATCGTCTACATCCATCCCAAAGCTTAAGACGGGGATATTGCTGGGGCTAATTTCCGATGTTAGTACGAGACGTACGCGCACCGGTTCAAAAGAAAGTAATATGGCATTTTCGCCACTTTCTAGAACTTCACAATCAAAAAGTTCGGAGTAAAATTTAGAAGACTCTTCCAAGTTTGTTACAGGAATATTTATATCTATAGCTTCTGTAATCATTTCCAATCCTAATCTGTTTTAGACAAGGTGATTCCATTTCATTGCTATGTCTATTTAAAAACAAAAAAATGCAGATACGGAGACATAAAAAAGCCTGTGGGGAGGGCTAGAGTTTAGGAATACTAGTATTTCAAGGCGTCCCAACTTGCTTGGAAGGCTAATGCTTCATTTGCTTCGTTGAGTTCTAATCTTCCTACCTTGTGGGCTTCAGATAAATAATGGATAGGACCCATTGTAAAAGAGATTAGCATAGGAATAGGTAGATTTTTCAAAACCTCTTGTTCGATAGCCTGTTGGAAAAAAATACGAATTGGCATAAATAAATTACGCATAGCTGATCTTGCTTCGTTGGTAATCGCTGGTGAATAATAGTGGAATGCGATAAATTTTACCTTTTGCGGGTATTTTATGTGGAAATGCAAGACTTTTGTCCAGAGAGTTTTGTATTTATTACGAATTGTCGAA
>JBCCIA010000346.1:0-6726 GCA_039028475.1 Spirochaetota bacterium
ACTCTATTGTATAGAACACGATACGCTGGAAATGATAGATACATATATCCAATCCCAACAAGACGATAAAAGGAATTTTGACTATATCTTTCTCAACGAATCGGATAATCTCATTCTTGACTACCACCTCTTCCATAGAGAACTAAATAAATACCATTACGCAAAAGCAAAAATGCCAAATCATTGTAGATTACGAGACTTTCATAAATTTATGATAGACTATGAAGAGTTTGGTGAAGTTTTGTACGAAAGTGAAAAAAAATAAAATGCAAAATCGAAAAACGAAACCAACTACGCAGACTACAAAATCACTTCTTTCCCTTAGGAACTTGAAAAATATGGATCATCTCTGACTTTTTACGACATTGCTTTTCCTTCTTCTTGGCTTTGTCGGAAACTACAGCGATGCGATCCTCTGAAATCCATGCCACTCCTTCCACATTGCAATACACCGTTTCCCCGGACTCTTCTGGGAAGTTCCATAGGGATTGGTGCTTGAGTTGCCAGGAAGTCCATGACAATTGTCCCAACCACAAAGCCGATGATTCTTGTGATACGATAGCAACATTGCCTCCACGGATATCAATGCCCGAGTAATCCCGAAATTTAGCTTGTTTGGGAATGGCGATTTCTGCCACGAGGTTCAGCTCATTGGCGTATCTCTCTAACACATAGATGCGTCCATTGCCTCGGTCTTTCTTTTTGGTACTGACACAATAATTCCCTTCGCATAGAAGAAAGTAGTATTCACGTTCCCCTCGGTTCACCCTGGTAATTCCTTCGATTCCCTTATTGGACTTCTGCAAATCGATGTCAATATTCTGTTTTGCTAAAGCTTGGAAAGCTTTGTCTAGCAATAAAACTTGTGGAATGGTGCGCCTTTTTTTCTTCTTGGCTTCCACCACAATCGCGAAGCCCTGATCACTGGAGGTTATCCCCTCAAAATCGCTCAATTGGTAAGGAGTTGGGTAGAGTTTAGCAGATTCCAAGTCTTTTGCAACTTGTGCCACCTTGTTGTGATTGTCAAAGACCACATAGAATTTCTCTCCCGTATAGGTCAAACCGCTCGCTTCCTGTGACTTTTCGAATTCGGGTAATAGACTTGCAAATTTACGTTCTTTTTCTGCTGGTGCAAGGCTGTGCTTATCTTCTCTTTGACAGGAAATGCAGAGAAGAAGGGAGAATACAACAATCCATTGTTTCATATGTGATTACCTTCTATTGTGCGAAATTCTATGTGCAGTACTGATTTTTGTGGGAACTATGGCTGTGGCAATAAAAAAAGCCGACCTGTTTCCAAGCCGGCTGATACATATCGAAATAAAAATGTGGAATCTATTTTAGAATTTATAATTTGCAGATGCAGAGAACGAAACACCCTCTCTATAGGAGAGAAATAAATCCTCTGTTCCAAAAAGTGGGTTTTCTTGGTAAGTATAGAAACGTGTATCCATGATATTTCTCGCGGCCAATTTGATACTCAGCTTAGAACCATGTTGGTGTTGGAATACAATATCAGTTAGGCCCACACCTCGTTCGTAAGCATCTGGAGCATTGGCAGCACCCACAACGGAAATTCTATCACCAAAGTAATTGTAATACAAGCCAATAGAAGTTGTTTTCTTAGTGCTAAAGAAAAACAGTATTTTTCCATTATAGACGAAATCTGATTGCCCTTGCAGTGATCTTTTACGATTCGTAGGGTCGTAAGCAGCTATTTGAGAAGATGTTGGGATAAGTCCTAACTTCAGAGCAGTAAATTGGGTATCAGACATAACTTCTACCTCAGACTTAATAAAGAAGAAATTTGACTCGAACCTAAAATACTTCAAAAAGTCCATTCTACCATCTAACTCAATCCCTTGGATAAACGCACTTTGTGCATTGGTGTAGGTATACAAAAATCCAGGAGATCCGGCAACCGGTTGTCCAACAATCTCAATAGGACTAGATATTTGCTTGTAAAACACACCTGCACCTACATAATCTGCACCTTTGACAAACCACTCGTATTTAAAATCATAGTTGTGAATGTAAGACCGCTGTAGATTTGCATTACCGAAAATACGGTCAGCTCCAAAATAAGCAGCAAATCCAAAAGGCGACAACTCACGTAAATCTGGCCTAGTGAGAGTCTCTGTATAAGCCCAACGTAGGTTCTGGTCTTTGGCAAATTCCCAAACAAAGTTGAGTGAGGGAAGGTAGTCTTCTGTTTTTAGTTCACCAATACCGTTGTTATTAGATGTACATATATTATTTTCAACCAGAAAGTCTCTTTCTAAAGCACTAGAATATTGGCAACCATAGCTGAGCTTAGAAAGATTGTACTGATCTCTAATCTGGTAGGTTTGCACTTTTTGGTAGCTGTCTTCGTATCTCACACCACCAACAAAACGTACTTTAGGAATTAAAGGCATATCTACCTGACCAAAATACGCATGTAAGCGTTGTTGCGAATCGTAGGCGTTTGGTTCCCCCAATCTCTCTTGAAATAATCTCGTTTCATCCAAGAAAGCGATAGGATTGTAAAGCAGCTCACCTCCAAGTGGATAAATCACATCTTGATCTGAACCAACCTGTCTTCTCTGTTGGAATTCACGGAAACGAAAGTCTTTCCCACGCGCAGAAGCAAAATAACCAGTTTTAAACTTCGAAGAAAGCCCTGACCATTGTTTGAATGGTATTTCGTATTTCAAACTAATGCTCTTCATCACATCTTCACTCTCTGAGAAAAAGCGCGATCCGTCAGGTCTGTTTCCCGATTTATTGAAGGCACGTTCAGGGTTGAATTCACTTCGTATCCACAACTGGTTTCTCAAATCAGGTTCATCGCGGTTTGCAGTCGAATAACTTGTTTTCCATTCTAGGATATGAGGTCTGCCTTCTCCGATATTGATGGCATGGTTGCCACCGAGGGTATTGGTAAACAATCTTCTACTGGTGAATCCCAAGGTTTGGTTTCTAAATAGTTGGTTGTCAATCGCATTATAGCCATCGGAATCTCGGACAAACTTATCTGATTGTGTAGTGAATAGACTCTTTAAAAAGATCTGCTGACCGTTCACTGGCTCATAAGCAATATTGCTATTGGTTCCCCATAGAACTTCTTCGTTGTATACTTTTACATCTTGTTCTTGCAATCTATCAAGATAGGTAAAATCTGTTGTGATAGCGGGTACAATCAACGGCTGTCCAACGTATCTTTTGAGTTTTTCTTCACGGTATCTAAATTTTCTATTGTAGGAAGTACCTACAAGTACCCCTACCCTTCCCCAAGATTCACTCTTATAGGTATCACCAATGCTGGCGGACAAACTCTTGTCATAAGGAGCGCTTATCCTATCAGGAGTCCACTGTTGATCAAACGAGGCAGTAGAAAGGTTTACTAGAGGTGCAGGAATCCCGCCAAAGGAGTCTGCTGGAACAAAGGGTTGAAAGTCAGGAAAGCTAGAAATAATAGAAGGCAACTCTTGGTTGCTACCGACCAAACCTAAACTGTTTCGGCTTCCACCACCTTTAAAGGTAAAGAATTGGTTGCCGGTAGTATTATAGTTTCGTCCAATTCCCAAACCAACGGAAGCCTCAAACTGATCGGGATACTCTTTTGTTTCGACCTTTACAATACCACCGGAAAATTCAGCGGGATCTTCTGGAATAAAACTCTTGATAATCCGTAAGTTTTTAATAGAACCGGAAGGGAATAAGTCCATAGGAATCACTCGTTTGTCTGGCTCTGTAGAGGGAATCGGCATATCATTCAGCATAGTATTGGAGTATCTTTCTCCTAAACCACGCACGAATACATATTTTCCTCCGACTAATGTTACACCTGTAACTCTTTTTAAAACTTCACCAGCAGAAGAGTCGGGACTTTTTTTAATCGATTCAGCACTCACACCATCGGAGACACTACCAGACTTTTTTTGTACCTGCAATAAAGAAGAATCCGTATTGTTCAAGGCTCTTCCCTCAACTTCCACAACATCTAAGGCTTTGAAGCCAAATGTAATGTCTTGGACTTTTGTACTGCCAGCGCTCACTGTCACAGATTTTTTCTGTGTATCAAAACCCATCATAATATATTCTATTTGGTATGTCCCTGGTGGTAGGTCCAAACTATACTTTCCATCAAAGTCTGTTCGAGTCCCCTTCCCCAAAGCGCGTACAACAACAGTCACACCAAATACAGGCTCAGCAGCCTCGGCATCGATAATTTTACCGCGAACCGATCCTGTCTCTTGGGCATATACTGGTAAAACTGAAATGAATATTAGTAAAAAGAAAACTTTCCATATTACTGATAGATTCTTTAACTTCCACATGGTAAATTCCTTAGAGTTTTTAATTTTTTATTTTTAAGTGCCAACGATACAAAGTTTGAATTGTCCCTCATGTTCTAGAACTGCCTTCATCGCTTCTAATTCAAATGTCTTCCCATCTATCTCTAGCAAAACACCGTCAATGATATGAAATTTAATTGCATTTACTTCTCGTATGTCTCTTCTCCAAAGTATCTCTTTGAGTTTAAACTTCTTCCCATAAATCGTTTGTAACATTTTGTTTACGCCAATCTGCTTTCTGAGTTTGAGGATGTACATCGCCTTAGCGATGGTTGTATTTGCAATGAGTACTTTGGTATCGGTAATGTTGGGAAGATAGATGTCTCTCAGTTCTTTGTCATTGAATAGATGATCGTATTCCTTGGATTCTCCCTTATTAGCAGCTTCACTCAAAAAATCGGTAACTGCTTTTGTTCGATCAGAACTTGCATTTGTTATCTTATAGTCTTGCTTAACTTCTGCTCTTAATTGTTTTTTATCCTTATATATCTGCTCTTTTTCATCTATACTTGGATCAGGAGCCTTGTAAGTTGGCAGTGAGTTTGTTTTTTTCTTTTCTTCCTTTTTGCAATGAGCAAAGAATAGGAACGGTAGGAGAAGTGAAATTATAATATCTCTTTTCATAGGTATCAATTCTAAACGGAAAAGTGACTAGGTATTTCCAAACCTAGCCACTTTTTGAACAAATTTTAATAGATATTGTATCTATTATTTAGCGTCATAAGTAGTCCAACTATCCCACCACTTAGTAGAACCATCGTAAGCTCCATAAGTAGCATTGCTGGTAAAGAAAGAATCGCTAAAACCGGATACTCCACTCAAAGTTGGTGCAGCACTCAAACTGCTAAGTGTAGCATAGTCAGGGTTTGCTGTGTAGGCACAGTTACTAGTACTATCCACTGTTCCTTCACTGGTAATTGGTAGAGCACTCAATGTTTCAGTTACAGAGATGTTGGTAGTTGTACAAGTAGCTGTATTTGTTTTACCAGTTTGTGCTAATACGTTGGCAATTGTAGGGGCTGTTTCCGAACCGCCACCAGTATTTGTATCACATCTGTAGTTACCAGAGTTGAAGTTATAAATCAAACCGTGGGTGAAAGAACCTTGCATACCTTCTCTCAATCTCATACCAAAACCACCAGAGATGTCAGCACCAATCAAAGTAAAGTTAGCGATATTAGGATTGGTATAAACACCATTGGAAGGAGCCGTTCCACTACCATGAGAACCATCCATTTCCATACCGTGAGGGTCGCTGGAGCTAGTTCCACCACAAGATTCTGCATACTTATGAGAGATGATAAATTGCATTTTACCAACATAACCTTCATCAAGGTCTATGTCATCATCCTTTCCACCAGTAGCAAGAGCATATTTCATGTTTACAGCTCCACCCCAGAATTCAAAAGAGTCATCCAATCCTCTGTGTGCTTGTAAGTAAGTGTAGGTAGTTCCTGAACCAACTGCATAGGAGCTAAGGGCGTTTAACTCGTCACCAGTGGATACCTCATTACCAGCAAACTCAATTCTTACATAGTTTAGTGTACCTGAGTTGTCAGCATTGTTACCTGTCAAGTTACCATAGCTGATGTTTTGTCCACCTTCTGTAGTACTCACACGAGTTGTAGTTCCAGCTCCAATAACTACCAAACCACCCCAGTCTCCAGGACTCCTGCTTCCAGTAGTTTGCGAAGAAGTGAAAACAATAGGACTGGAAGAACTTCCAGAAGCAGTTATAGTAGCTCCAGATAAAATAAATAATGCTGAACCAGTTTGGCCAAAAACTTGTGTTCCTGCTGCAACAGTTAAGGTAACACCTGAGTTTACAAATCGAATACCACTTAAGATAATACAACCACTCCAAGTAGTGTCAGAGCTTATGTCAGCACTTACAGTAGTAGCTTCAGAAGAGATACAAGCAGAGTTGCTTGATTGGCTTAGAGCAAGTGCAGCTAAAGCGAGTCCTTGGTCGTCCCCGCCATCATCACCACCACCCAAAATATCGCAATGTACAAGCGAAGCTACAACAAGAGAGAATGCAACTGTAGCTTTTAGTATTTTTTTTAAATTAAATCTCATTTTTCAGAGCTCCTAATTTTTGCATCTGGAGAATTTCTCCATGATTTTCAACAAACTTAGTGTTTCTGTGTTACAGTAAAATTACATAGCAGTGAAATTTTATTACACTGTTTTTTCCCCTCGACTCCGCTCGGGGAACGAACCTACTCTATGATTAAAGATGTATGTTCTTATAAGATATAGGCTAAATCGTCCCCCGAGCGGAGTCGAGGGGGAAAATATCTCATTCACCAAAACAATATTATAGATAACTTTAGAAAATTTTATAGTCTTTATATATTACAAAAGTATTACAAGAGAAATACTG
>JBCCIA010000347.1:0-6716 GCA_039028475.1 Spirochaetota bacterium
AGGTGGTAAAATTTCTGATGCTATCGAAATATTTACTCGTATCAATACAAAGGGCTCTACTCTAACCAAAGATTGGATGTTGTCTGCTTTAACGAGTGACGAAGGAACTGATTTTAATCTCAATGATAACATTAAAGATTTGAAACAAGACTTAAGGAGCTATGGCTTTGAGTATTTAAAAAGAGATACTGTTATCCAATGCATTCAAAATTCATTTGGGCATATCTATTTTGATACAAAAATAGAAGACTTAGCCAGGCGAAATGATTTTATTGATACAGTTGACAAAGCCTTAAAAAGTATTTATAAAGCTGTTAGGTTTTTGTATGAAGAGTTATTAGTTGTTACTCCGAAATTATTACCCTACAATAACCAATTGATATTTCTTACTGAATTTTTTAATTATTTTGATAATCCTTCTGAACAGCAAAAAAATGATTTAAAAAAGTGGTTTTGGCAGACAAGTTATGCTAATTATTTTACAATTTACTCATTGAGTAAGATTCGAGAAGCATACAAATTATTCCAAGGATATTTATTAGGAAAATCTCATATTATTCTTTATAACGATAAACCAAATCAACCTTTTACTGTTGCTAGTTTTCCTAATAAGTTAGCATATAAAGGGGTTCGTTCTAAAACACTGACGCTATTTTTATTAAACTATGCAAATCAGTTTGAAAAAGCTATTACTGTTCTTGGCGATAGCCAAGCATTGAATAATATTTATTTATACCCTACAGATAATTCTGCGGAAGGCGTAATTTCCTTACTCGATACAGATGAAAATTTAGAATTGCTTTTCCTAGTTACTAACAAACGAGCACCTAAAAATTTAGAAATTGCTTTAACAGAAGATTTATACCAAGACGATTTACAAAAATTTTTCTTAACGAGAGATATGATAGGCAAAAATAAAAAAGAAGTTCTACAAATCAGAAAAGAACTAATCCAAAAAGAAGAGAAAAAGTTTGTAGAAAGTCTAGGCTTGCAATATGAATGATGAGTAAGCCTATAGTTGTGTTTTCTGACAGGCTCTCTTATATTTCTTAAGGGCTAAACTCTACAACTTCCCAGTTCATGGTTGATGTCCGGTTTTCGTGGTTGTAGCGGCTAAATATTAGTTGTGTGCTAGTAGAGCTTGTGTCAACCCAGTAGGTACCGGAGTCTTGGGCATTGCCACCCTTAACTTGTACATCGTTGGAGAGAATCACCAAACTGCGAGCTAGATCTACAGAGCTGATAGCTTGGTTCGTACTCACAGCAGTACTAGCAATTGCTGTACTTCCACGTTGGATACTTTGGATACCAGATGTCAAGGTAACTACAAAATAGGAAATAGGAATGTCACCGTTACTACCTGTGCGTGAAAACTCGACTGTTGTTGAATTTGACAAGCGACCTTTGGTATACAGATTGTATTCGACTCCATCGATACTACCTGCACCGGTATAGTTAAAAATGAGAAAGCTACTGTTTAAGTCAACAGATGGAATTGTGTTGGTAATAGAAGTAGAACCATTGGCGAGGGTGATTTCACCGGTTTGTATTGAAGAAGATGACATCATAATTACTTGGTATTCCACTTCGACATCCGAGCCTGATTCACTACGGTTGAAAGTTAGTGTGCTAGAGCTTGTGACTACAGCTTTGATAAATCTCCTCTCGTCTACAAAGTTCGAGCTATCTGTTGTTCTGGAATAGGCAATGACCATTGTTCTTGAGGTATCAATGGTTGAGGCAAGTGTTACTGTTTGGCTGGTATCACCCGAGGCAAAACTAGAGACGCCACGTTGGACAATGGTACCACTATCAAACTCTATTACATAGTAGTTGACTTTGGCACTGGTCGCTCCGCCTGTTTTGATTTCTACCTGCGAACCATCAGAACTCAGTTGACAAGTAGTTGCATTGTTGTTGGAAGAGGAGCTGTACTGGAAGTTGCATGAAACAAATGATGTCAATACATTCACGGAACTGCTGAGGTTGATGGTTGTGTTACTATTGGAAATATCCACACTTCCTGTTTCGAAGTTGCCCACGAGATGGGTGCCGTGATCTTCGATGATATGTATATCTGTATCTGTGAGAGTGATGGCATGGTAGAATAGATCCGTGCTACTCGTGCTATAGCTCAGTTTGGAAGTATGAGTTGCAGATTCTATGATAGCATCGGCTACAGCTGTAACAGTAACGTTTTGTGCTACATTCCAGTTTGCACTGGTGAATGTTACTTGTACAGGACTCGTACTGGAGCCGTTGACTTGTACCTGACTAGTATCAAAACTGATGCTGAGAGTTACATTATGCGTTGGCATGCTGGTTAAGACATAAGAAATACTGTCATCACCGAAACCTTCCATAACACTGGTACCACTACCGGATTCGGCAATGGTCACACTACCATTGTCATTGTCTAAAATCGTGATACTTGGATTGCTAACAAAGATTCCATTATAATTGCTATCGCTACTGCTTACCGAGTGAGTAATATTGGGAGTATGCGGCCCTTCAGTTACGGAGTCATCTACAGCGGTGACGGTAATTGTCTGTGCGACATTCCAATCACCTGTGGTGAAGGTTAAACTATTGGAGCTAAGAGTTGCTTGGCTGTCGTTTGTAATACTGACTGTTACATTTGCCGTGGGTGCTGTACCCAGAATGACTTTGTAGCTTGCGGTATCACCAGATTCATTGGTACTGTCATCGGTAGCTGTAATGCTAACTCCAGAGATGTCATTGTCTGTGATGCTTATGCTGGGGTTACTTACCGAGATGCTGTTGTAATCGCTATCACTACTGCTTACCGAGTGGTGAATGCTAGGAGTATGGAGTCCTTCCGCGAAGGTGTCATCTACGGCAGTTATAGTAATGGTTTGTGCGACATTCCAATCAGTTGTGGTGAAAGTTAGGCTATTCGAACTGAGAGTTACCTGGCTATCGTTTGTAATAGTAACAGTTACATCAGCATTTGGTTGTGTATTCAGAGCGACTGTATAGCTTGCAGTGTCGCTTCCTTCGGTAGCAGAGGTGTCTGATGCGTTAAATGTGATACCTATACTGTCATTGTCTGTAATCGATACTGCCACGGCATCGATTGCAAAACCATTGTAGTCAGGGTCATCACTGCTAGCTGTATGTGTGATGCTAGTGTCTAAGTTGCCATTGGCAAATGCGTCATCTATGCAGGAAACACTTATGCTTTGTGCTACATTCCAGTCAGTTGTGGTGAATTGGATACTTGGAATTGCGTTTAGGCTCCCATCTGTGGTAAAAGAGATATCCACATTGGCGGTTGGGGCTCGGTTTAGAGAAATTGTGTAAGTAACAACACTTCCCCCTTCGGAGACTACTAAAGTGGTTTCTGAGAGATTGACTCCTACTTCTGAGGAGTCTGACGAGGTAAAAAGAGGGAGCATATGAGATAGGAGGATATCTGGTCTTTTTGCTAGACAGCTTGCTAAAAACCAAGAGACGCATAGTATAGTTAGATAATTTTGTAATCTTCGCATTTTTTTAGTCCTTCCAATCCTGGTTGTATATTTGACATTGCAAATTACCTCCCACTACGAGTATAGCTTTACAGCGTGTCCTAAAACCTATCTATTCTTATGCGAAAAGCAAGCTGCAAGAGCCTGTAGTTTGTTTTGTTTTAGGACAGGCTCTTATTGTTTTTTATCTAAAAACATATGTTTTAATTGTTAGCATCCACTCTAAATATTCAAACTCAGCATTTCTTCCATACCATTTATAGTATAAAGATCTTTTGTGATTTCATGTAGAATTTTATTATAAGCATCAACAGGTTCTTTTAAAAACGTGAAATCAACTACTGTTCTAAATGGCTTGTTTGCAAATGGTTTGTTCAAAAGGTCTACAAGTGTATCAACAACAACTTGAGGTTTTTGTTTCGGATTTTCACTGAGTGCTTCTTGCAAACCTTTTAATGCTGCTTCCGGAATGGAGGCCATATCACCGTAAGACTTACTTCTTGATTCATCTTTAGGTTGCAATTGAAGCATACTATCTAAAAATTCTGTAGGCATAGCACCTGGTTCTATAATACAAGATTCAATTCCAAAACTAACAAGTTCAGCCCTATAACCCTCTGCTAATGCTTCTAGGGCATATTTCGAAGCACAATAGGTACTATAAAAAGGAAAAGTTAGCCTACCAATTCCACTAGAAATGTGAATTACCGTACTTTGTTGTCTTTCCCTAAGATAAGGAATGGCCGCTCTCATAACTCTTTGAACACCGTATACATTTACATCGAATATCTTATGCATATCTTGTGTCGAAAATAATTCTTGAATCCCAATTGCTCCTACCCCAGCATTATTAATAACCACATCCAATCCATCGAGGTGTTGCTTGGCCTCTGCAACTGCTTGGTTCACACTGTCATCATTGGTAATATCCATTTCAACTAAATGAACTCCTAATTCACGAAGTTCACCAACTGTTTTTTCTCTTTTGCCAGAAAAAGATCTGGTTGTTCCAACAACTTTACAATTATTTTCAGTTAAAGACTTACACATCAGAAAACCCATTGCACCTGTGGCTCCCGTTACAAATACCTTTTTATCCATGTTCTATCTCCTTTTACTTTGCTAGGTGATTGCTTTATTTTTTAGTTTTACAATTAGGCAGTAGCTTCAGCACTTGCCCCCATTGATATATCAAGTACCTCTCCAGTTACAGTACTGGTTCCATTGTCACAAAAAATCTTTATTGCATCTGCAATTTCTGATGGCTGATAGACGCCCTTGGGGATCGTAGAGTTCTGTT
The DNA here is from genome assembly GCA_039028475.1 of Spirochaetota bacterium. Classification (GTDB taxonomy): domain Bacteria; phylum Spirochaetota; class Leptospiria; order Leptospirales; family Leptospiraceae; genus JBCCIA01. The sequence goes on from JBCCIA010000347.1 coordinate 4,792, forward strand.
CAACCCACTTAACAACATTTGACCATTTAGGGTCTCCTGGAAACCATCTTTTGAGAACAAAATCATTATTGACCAGTTTCGTATCAACTAAACCTGGACAAATTGCGTTGCATGTAATATTATATTTTCCTAATAGGTGAGCTGAGCTTTTTGCAAATCCAATAACTGCCCATTTACTAGCAGAGTATACAGCCCAATCCTTATTCCCTCTTCTACCAAGAATAGAGCTTATAAAAATAATACGGCCTGATTTTTGTTTTTTCATTTGAGGAATGACAGCTTGCGTTGTTTTTATGACTCCTGAAATATTAATATCTAAAATAGCAGAAATCTCTTCATCATCAAACTCTACTAAATCCCCAATCTGAGTTACTCCAGCATTAGCGACCATAAAATCAATACTTTGAAATCTTTTCACCGCCTTTTCTACTGCATTTACAATTGATTTTTTATTTCTGACGTCACCCTTGATTGCAAGACACTGTACCCCATATTTTTCTATTTTAGACTTCGCTTTTCTTAGATCATATTCACTCGCAACACTATGACCAACTCCTCTAATTCTTTTGCTGGCAATATCAAAAATAACAACATTTGCTCCGTTTCTCGCAAACATTTCAGCTGCTGCAAGCCCGATTCCTCTTGCTCCTCCGGTAATGAATGCTGTTTTGCCCTTATAACTTTTACTAAAATTTTCCAACCATTCTTGACTCGAATTTGCATATTCTCCTGCAATTGCCTGAGCTGGATTCAAAAGTGCTCCTGAAACTGCTGCAGTTGTCAATCCAGCTTTGGCTAAAAATTCTTTTCTTCCTGTTTTCTTATTATCTCTACTCATATTTACCTCGTTGTATTTTACTTCTCATAATTGGATGGATCACCTGATACCCATGCAACTCCACTTCCCTTATCTTCCTTTTGTAAGGCATTCATGTCTGTAGAATTTAATTCAAATGAGTATAGATCTAAATTCTGCTCCATTCTTTTGAGATTCGTGCTTTTAGGAATTACAGGAATATTTTGTTCGATAGCCCACCTTAACAGCACTTGGGCTTCTGAAACATGTAATCTTTCTGCAATCTTTTTTATAGGTGACTTGTTATCTTTACCTTCACTTTTCATTTCAGCAGTCTTCGAACTATCCTGCCCTGGTTTCTCTCTCCAAGTCGAAAGGGGAACAAGACTGCTATAAGCCATTGGCTTGATAGAGTTTTGCTTCATATAAGCAAGTAACTCTGGCTTTTGTGACCATGGGTGTAATTCGATTTGATTTATTGTAGGTAAAGGTAAGCCTCTATTTTTAATTTCTTCAAAATGATGAATATTATAATTACAAACCCCAATATCTTTCGTTTTACCTGAAGATTGCAGATTAATCAATGCTTCCCATTGCTCTATCCTATGGTTTTCCGCAAAAGGAGCATGAATTAGATATAGATCCATATACTCTAAATGAAGTTTTTCCAAACTTATCGTGAAGGCGATAAATGTATCTTCATAGTTTTTGGGTTCCTGTCCCCATGCTTCATTTCCAGGCCATAGCTTAGTAGTTATGTATAAATCTTCCCTTTTAATAATATTTTCTGAAATCGCTTTTTGGATTGCTTTCCCAATTCCCTCTTCATTAAAATACCCTTGAGCAGTATCGATATGTCTATATCCACATTTGATAGAAGTATAAATTATATTTTCAGCTTCTTCATTGGAAACTAGATAAGTACCAAAGCCAACTAAAGGCATATTTGAATTGTGCAGTTTTACTGTCTTATTGCTCATCTGTAAACGATCCTTCTTATTTTCTGATTTTATTATAGCATGTCCTATTTTAATTGCCTGCCTTATTTTACAAAAAACTTGCCTGATACTCCAAAGTTTAAATATATGGTAATACTTTTATTTAAAAAATAAGATATAGATGATATGGG
>JBCCIA010000348.1:0-6682 GCA_039028475.1 Spirochaetota bacterium
TATCTTAGAAATAATATTGGAAGTGATTTTTACAAAAATGTTGCTGCATAGAGAAGGGAAAATCATTCTTTAAATGTACTACTTTATTATTTTAAACTATGATTGTGAATTTTGTAAAATTTCCTTTACTTGATTCTACTTCTATTTTCCCTCCCTTATTTTCTATCTCAGTTTTTACAATATCCATACCTACACCACGTCCAGAGGTTCCAGTGACTTTTTCCGCAGTACTAAAACCAGAATGGAAAATAAGATCATAAGATTCTCCTTTCTTAAAAGTTGCTGCTTCTTTAGCGCTGATTATACCTCTCTCGATTGCCTTTTGTTGTAAACGCTCTATGTCTAAACCGCGCCCATCATCCTCACATATAATACACAACTGGTCATTTCTTTTCTTGAAAGTAATACTGATTCTTCCCTTTTCAGGTTTACCCAATTGTTTTCTCTCAGTAGATTTCTCTAATCCATGGCCAATGGAGTTACGGACTATTTGCAATAAGGAATTTTTCAATACCTTGAGTGTATCTGCAGATATAGGGTTTACTAATTCACTCTGAAAAGAAAGATGGACGCTTTTTCCCTGTTCTTCACTCTCTTTTTTGGCAATGTTTCTCAGTAAGGATTCTAAGGAAGAGAGAGGAGTTACAGCCTTATTTTGGAGGGCACTTTTCATACCTAAGATTTTCTCAAATAGATTGTTACCGTCTTGCAATTCTAAGTCTATTCGCTCAATACCAGTTTGGATCAATTGGTATAGCGTTTCATCTACTCCGTGTGTATTCTTCCTCACTTTATCCAATTCGTCCTCTAAGCTATGGCATACTTCACCAATTCCATCTAGGTTTAAAGCTCTAGCATTGCCTTTCAAAGTATGTACTGCTCGGTATGATTCTTCTATATTTTTAGAATCTTGCAGAGTTTTTACGCCTCTACTTAGTTTAGAACGAACAATTGCTATGACTTCAGAACCCTCTTGTAAAAACTCTGTAAAAACATTTGCCTCTAGGTTGAGAATTTGGTAGAGTTTTTCCACTTTTGCAGTTTGTTCACTGGCTTTCTCTTCGAGTTGTTTTTGCAATTTGTATTCTTTGGTTCTGTCATCTATGACTACCATGAGCTTATCAATTTCTTTGCTTGCTTTCCCCACCCTATTTTCGAGGTAGATCCTGGAAAAGTGGAAGGCTAGATGTTTTTGCTTTCCATCATTTCGCACTAGCTCATATTCTTTCAATGGATTGATGGAAGCGAACATTTTCTCCGACATATATTTATTTTTGAAAAGTTGATTGAGGAATTTAGTTAGCTTTTCTTTCTCTTCGGTTGTAAAAATATCTCTAAAATCTTTGTTACCAAAATCGTCTTTGCCAAAGATTTCAATCACTTTCTTGGAATATTCAGGGTTGATAGTGAAATCAGAGTTTATCGTTAAGATACCTTGCTCCACAGTATCCATAATATCGCCAATTTCTTGGGTTCTGGCTTTGACTCTTTTTTCTAGATTGTTGTAGAGCTTGGCATTATCAATGGAAATAGCAGCTTGGCTGGCTAGAGTTTGCAATGTATGTACCCTTTCTTCTGTGAATGCACCGGTCATAACATTGTTTTCTAGATAGATAAGTCCTGTGAGTTTTCCTTGGTACGTTAGAGGTGCACATAGGATTGATTTACTATTTTTTGTGGTAATATATGGATCTGTTTGGAAACGCTGATCGTTCGCAACATCTTGTAAAACCAGGTTTTGTTTGGAACGGATCACATAATTGATGATACTGATAGGTATATTTTTTGCCTTAGAGAGTGGATTTGTATTCGCTTTGTATACAGTTTTTGTATTTGCATTTCCATCTGTATCTACAAAAAAGTCCTTTTCCTCATGTGAAATAAGAATAACCCTTTCCGCGCCAGCATTCTCAATGAGGATTTTGATGAGTTTTTCTAAGAGTTTTTCGTATTCAATTTCTTTTGACAATGCTTGTGAAGCACGTAGTATAGAGGTTAGATCAAGTGAAGTGGTAAAGGTTGTAGAGTCTTTGATAATAGTTTTATTGGTAGTAATAGTCTTATCCAACTCTCTTTGCTTTACGAAACCAGACGAAGACTCTATTCCTTTCTCAATAGAATCACTGTATTTCTCTTCGAGCTGTTTGCATTTTGCTAAAGCTCCCCATACCTCATACAATCTATGAGCCTCTGTCATATGGAGTGTTGCATACTTTTTATTTCCTTTGTTCATCCAGAATTTTGCACAAAGTTCATTTCCTAAGGCTTCAATGTGGGTAAACTTATGTTTTTTTGCTGATTCAATGGATTTTTCGTATAATGTTATTGCTTCGAAGTTTTTACCTTCTGCGCGAGCTTTCTCAGCTTCTACCAATAAATATTTATGCCCAAAGTTATCGGGACAATGTTTGCTCAGCTCTTTTAAATTATCAAAATATTGGTTTTTTAATTCTATATCAAAAGAAGTATCTTCTTGAAAGCAGTACAGTAAAGTATAAAAACATATTTCTGCGGTATGGATCAAGGGTCCAATTAAACCAATGTTACCTTTTAATATTTCAGCATATTTTTTTGCATCATTCTTATCTGCAAAAATAATCGATGTCATCAATTTATAATAATAAAATAAATACAATCCTAAATAGAATTCTGTGTTTTTACAGATGTCTATAAAGTTCTTTTCAGAAAAATCTCCTCCTTCTAAAAGTGTAATATTACTGTTATAGCTTCGATACTTTTCAACCATATACTTTAGCTGTGTTGCTAATAAAACTATTGCAGGTTGGTTGATCTTTTGGAGAAATGCAATTGCACCATCTATTTCTTTGCTTGTTTCTTGTAACCCATTGCTAAAGCTTATGAGATTTCTAATTCTTACTATTTCGGCATAGCTTGCATACGACAAGTCTCCAGTTTGCAGACCTTTTTCTCTTGCAAAAGGCAGGTAATCCATCGTGTTTTTTAAATGTTGCCCCCAACATTGTATAAATGCAGCATACATTGCATTTATTTTACATTCTAAAGAACGATTTGGATATGTTTGGTAGATGTCTAATGCCATTTTTCCAAAGATAAATCCTAAATCATACTTTTTCAAGATGGGAGTACAAAGGAGCGAACCAAAGCTAACAAAAGCATAGGACGAGAAAATTGAGTTTCCATGTTTTAAAGTTAAAAGTATAGCGGACAATATGATTATGGTAAAAATTTCTATATTTGTAAAATAAGATATTGCAAATAATGCTATCAAAAAGTTTAAGCATTCTAATACCTCTTTGTTATTATTTTCTTGTAAGGAAAGAATGTTGTCCAATCCTGTGATTTCTATACTTTCAAATGCTTGGCCGAGAAGTTTGCCAATTTCTCTATTCTGTTCTTCTTTCGTAAGAGGAATCGTAATATTAAAATGCTCTTTTAATATTTTTACGCCAAATCTTACTCCTTCATCAAATTTCCCTGAACCTTCATAAAGGGTTAGTATTTTTGAATAGATATCAGATTTTTCTGAAAAATTCGATATCCTTTGTATTAGAATGTTGTATGATTCTTCCGCTTCCTCGTGTTTGCCTGATAAGTATAAAGATTCGGAAGATTCTTTTAAAATTTCATTCTCCAATTTTTCATTGTGACTTAAAGAATTCTTTGATAACTCTAAGCCTAATTGTAAATATCTAACAGCAGCTTCATAAGCCGTTGATTGTTTCGCTTTTTTCCCTGCTCTTAAGTTTAATTGAATTAGCTCAACCCTTTCTTGATCTTTTTGGATTAGTTCTTTTCCTTTATTCAAATGACTGATGATTTCAAAAATTTTTTCTTCCTTTTCTTGTTCTTCTACACTTGCTAGTATCAAGTTGCCCGCTTTGTAATGGATTTCTTTTTTCTTTGTTTCACCAATCAAACCGTAAGCTGCTTGTTGGACTCTATCATGTTGGAATTTAAGTTTAGAATTTAGTAAGTCTTTTAAGTTTATTTCTCCAAGACCATCTTTTGCTGCTTGCAAAGCTGCATAAGCTCTACCAATTGGAATGAGCATGCCTTCCTCAATACAGATCCACAGATATTTGGCTATATCTATTGGTGTTATTTCAGACACTATATGGAGTACACCAATAGAAAAGTTGTTTCCTAAGCAGGCAGAAATACTTAACAACTCTAAGGTTTTTTGGGGAAAATTTCTTATTGTATCTACCATAAGGTCTACTACATTATCTGTTATACCATAATCAAAAATTTTTCCTTGGCTCCATAGCCACATCTGTTTTATATAATCGAACTCGATAATTTCTTCTTTATAAAGTGTTTTTAAAAGCTCAGATAAAAAAAAGGGGTTTCCCCCTGTTTTTGAGAGCAATAGTTCTGACAGATCTTGCAATTCGCGATTTCTTTGTGTATGTAGGGTATCACAAAGTAAATTCAATATATCATCTTTGCTCAAAGGTTCCATACTGATTCGGTTTAGCTCTTTCTCGCCTTTTTCAATATCGCTTATTGCTTGGCTCAAAGGGTGAGAGGCATCTACCTCATTATCTCTATAGGCTCCAATGATGAATAGATATTTACTATTAGGGTCAGCTATTAAGTATTGAAGCAGTTGAAACGAAGGCGTATCTGCCCATTGTAAGTCATCAAGGAATATTACGATTGGATGTTCTTTTTTGGTAAAAATGGATATAAAATTTTGAAAGGTTAATTTGAATCTATTTTCGTTTTCACTAGACCCAAGAGATTCTACATCAGGTTGTTTGCCAATTATATATTCTAATTCTGGAATAACATCTATCATTATTTTAGCGTTAACGCCTAGAGCTTGTGATATTTTTTCTTTCCAAGTTGCAAGAGTTTTTTCCGGTTCCATTAAGAGGTGCTTCATCAATTCTCTAAATCCATGAGTAATCGCACTGAAGGGAATATTTCTTTGAAATTGGTCAAATTTTCCTGAAATGAAATACCCACTTTTTTCCGTTATAGGTTTGTGGGTTTCTTGGATAAAAGCAGATTTACCGATTCCAGAGTAACCGGATACTAGAAGAAGTTCCGTGTTTCCTTCGCTTACTTTTTCAAATATAGAGACCAGTTCTTGAATTCTTTTTTCACGACCATATAGTTTTTGCGGTATTTTAAATACATCTGAAAAATCTTTTTCTCCTAGTATAAATTTGGGTATTTTAGCATTTCCATTGCAATAGTTTAAGCATTTTTGTAAATCGTCCTCAAGTCCAATTGCATTTTTATATCTCTTGTCTGCGTCTTTTTGCATAAGTTTATCAATGATTTGCGATACCATTGTTGGAACAGAAGGATCCATATCACTTACATGGATCTGGTGCTTTGCTATATGTGAATGGATCAGTTCTATGGGATCATTGCTTTTAAAAGGGAGTTCACCGGTTACTAATTCATAAAAAGTAACTCCCAGGGAATAAAAGTCTGATCGGTAATCAATTGCTTTATTGATACGACCTGTTTGTTCTGGGGAAATGTAGGGTAAGCTGCCTTCTAAAATCTCTGGAGACTTCCATTCTATTTCTTCTCGCTTTAGGCTTGTCGAAATTCCGAAATCAATTATTTTAATCTCTAAATTTCCTTTGTTTTGTGACACTACAAAGTTATTTGGTTTAATGTCTTTATGAACAATTTTCTTTTTATGAACTTCCATAAGAATCGATGCAAGTTGGATGGCAATTTTTAGAAAATCAGGTATAGATTGTTTTTTTTGATTGGTGATGAAACGATTCTTGAGAGAGTCTCCACCATCCTCTAACACCAATCCATATCCATTTTCTTGGATTAGAAAGTCTAGAGGACGAATCACTTTTTCCGAGTTAAAAACCTTTAATAGTTCATATTCTTTTTTAATATTGACTAATAGATGAGTATTATTTTTTTGAATAGGTAAATATTTTAAAACTACTGCCTGATTATCAGATTTCCGAATAGCCCTATAAATTAATATATCCTCATTATTATTTATTTTGTCCTTTAGCTCAAAACCCTCTACTGTAAACATTATCAATCCTTAAGATCTATATTTTAAAGGATTCTAGCTATTTTTTGAGTAGTTTGCAATCTAAAAATAGTCAAATGACCTATTTTATGTGTGAATGGAAGGTTTTTAAGGGTAAGAGTTCAGATATTCAATTGATTCCTAATTTTTTTTTGATCTTTGGAGTATAGCTTTTTCCAACAGGGACTTGTGTTTCATCTTCGTCTTTTAAATAAGCAACATAATTACCTGACATAAAATACTGAAGGTGAGAGATATAATCAAGATTGACAATGAAGCTTTTATGAATTCGAAAAAATTTCTCTTTTGCTAGCGACTCTTCTATTTCTTTTAAGTTCTTTCCAGAACGATAGCTTTTATCTGTACAATGCACTATAGTAAAATAATTATGAGCTTTTATATAGACAATTTTATTGTAAGGGAGTATGTAATGATTGGAACCTTCCTTAATGCTTATGTGTTGGTTCTCTACTATTTCTTTATGGGGGTTTTCACGAGTGATTACTCTTTTAAAAACTTCAGTTGCAGTAGATAGGTTTTCATTTAGTCTAATATTTTCCAAACAAATGGCAATTTGGAGTATTAGAGTATTGAGTATTCCAAGATTTACATGTTTGAAGACTCCACTCAACGCAAAGTGTTCCAGATAGAGCATTCCTAATATTTGTTTTCTCAAAA
>JBCCIA010000349.1:0-6659 GCA_039028475.1 Spirochaetota bacterium
AACCATTCCCGCCTGCGAGATTAAAAAGTAGCTGGCGTCTACATTTTTCTTTCTCCATTCGGAAAAGAGAATATGAAACATACCGACCAAATATATGACCCATATGGGCTCAGTCACAAATAGATGTATGCTAGACATCAAAGAGACATCATTGATTATAAGATAGGTGAAAAATATGACACAGAGAATGCCATCACAGATTTTAAATAGCCAGTTCGAATCTCGTTTAAAATAGGTGCGAATGAAGTGGTACAAACTTGGGAGAAGTAAGGGCAAAATTAGGTATTCTATTTTCTTTAAATATTGTAAGTGAATAGAGAAGTCATATTTGATTTGTTTGCGAAGGAGTAGGTAGCTCGCCATAAACGTAGTAAATAAGCCAAATAATAAATTTTCTTTCTCCTTTCTCCTACGGATAGCTAAGAAGAGAAAGTAGCTGCCAAAGGCAAAATAGACAGCAATTATACATAGACTCAAGTATTCTTGTTTTTGAATCCTATCTTTGACTAATATACTGGGACCGATAGAAGTCGTATTTTCTGAAATCCCGAGGTAATTGGTAAATACATTGCTTTCTATATAGACAAGAACCGTATTTGTTATATTTTCTTGCAGTAAACCATCAGGTATTGGATAGATGCGAAGTTTATCATAACCTTGGACTTCCTCTATTTGCAATTCGCCGTGTTGCCCTATGAGGACACCATTGATATACACCCTGTCTGCATCAGTGATGATACCTAATTTGATGCTCATGTGTTGCTGTTGCGGTATTTTTGCTATGACAATATCTTTGCGGAGCCACACAGTAGGTTTCTTACTTAGATTTTTATCAACTTTGTACAAGTTTGAAGGGATGGGGGTTTGTTTCCAGGTAATCTTTTGCTGGTTTATGTTTTTAGCTGGAGATATAGTCTGTTGGGTATAAGACCATTTTCCAGCAACTTTTGAATCTAATGTATATTCTTTATCTAATGTATTAATTTTGTACACAGCTTCCTTTGCAGAAAGCTTAATGAAAGAATGAGATATAAGAAATAAAAGAATCCAATGAATAATTTTGAGTTTCATACAAAATACTGCTTCGGTTCAGGATAGCAGTATTTGCTACTATTTACAATATCTTTTCTTACTCAGAAAAAGAAAAAAATAAGATAGGAATGAGAGTCCGTTTACATTTCTATAGTATATAGTTACTCAGATCGCGGTTCTCAACTACCTCTTTCAACTTGGAGCTAACAAAGTCCGAGTTGATGATTTGGTGTTTTTCTTCTAAATCGGGTCCTTCGAAGCTAATGTCTTCTAACAATCGCTCTAAGATAGTGTTCAATCTTCTGGCACCGATGTTTTCGGTTTTTTCATTTACTTCGAAGGCTGTACTGGCAATCTCATGGATACCGTCTTCGGTGAATTCTAGAGTAATGCCATCGGTTTGTAATAGAGCTGCGTATTGTTTGGTTAAAGACGATTTAGGAGCTGTTAGGATCTTGATAAAGTCATCCATAGTTAATTTCTCTAACTCCACTCGGATTGGGAAACGACCTTGCAATTCTGGAATCATATCAGATGGTTTGGACATGTGAAAGGCTCCCGCTGCAATGAACAATATGTGATCCGTTTTCACAGGGCCTATTTTGGTGTTAACGGTGGCACCTTCTACGATTGGCAGTAGATCCCTCTGTACACCTTCACGGGAGACATCTGCATTTCCTTTGTTTTCCCTTCCGGCAATTTTATCAATCTCATCTAAAAAGATGATGCCCATTTCTTCCACCCTGCGTTGTGCTTCGGCCTGCACCTTGTCTTGATCGAGAAGCTTTTCTGCTTCTTGGTCTGCAAGAACTTTGATGGCTTCGCTGATTGGCAATTTTCTTTTTTTGTCTTTTTTGTTCATCAGATCGCCAAACATGTTTTGCAATTGTGAATCCATATCTTCTAAATTAGAAGCTCCAAATACTTGCATCATGGGCATGCCGGTTTGGCTAGGAGAAATATCGATCTCTATTTCTTGGTTGTCCATTTTGCCACTTTTGAGTTTTTTACGCATGAGTTCTTTGGTTTCTAAATAGCGTTCGTAGCGTTCTTTTTCTCTTTGGTTGAACTCTGATTCGTCAATTCCGTGCTTCGCTTCTGGTTTGGAAGGTGCATCAGGAATGAGCAAGTCTAGGATGACTTCTTCGGCTCGTTTCGCTGCTTCTTCTTCGACTTTTTTCCGGTATTCTGACTTTACCATATTCATCGATACATTGGCTAAGTCGCGTATCATTGATTCAACGTCTCGCCCTACGTAGCCAATTTCTGTATACTTTGTCGCTTCTACTTTGAGAAAGGGAGCACGGTAGAGTTTGGATAACCTGCGGGCAATTTCTGTTTTTCCTACTCCAGTAGGGCCTATCATAATGATATTTTTAGGATAGATTTCCTCTCGAAGACTAGGCTCTAATTTTCTTCTGCGGATACGGTTGCGGATGGCTATCGCAACAGCTTTCTTGGCATTTCTTTGCCCAATAATGTGTTCATCTAATTTACCTACGATTTCGCGAGGTGTAAGATCGAGTTCGTCTGCTTCTAAACTGGGCTTAGTTTCTTGGCTATGGTTTACAGATACAATTTCGTTACTCATTATAGTTCTTCAATTATTATATTATGGTTAGTATAAATGCATATATCAGCGGTGATTTTCATGGACTCTTTGACGATTTCGAGGGGGGAGAGATCTGTATTTTGGTGTAGAGCGCGCGCTGCAGATAAGGCGTAATTTCCCCCAGAGCCAATTGCTAAAACACCATCATCTGGTGAGATAACATCTCCAGTGCCGGATATGAGAAACGAATCTTCCTTATCCGCTACTATTAGAAGTGCTTCTAGTTTTCGTAAGATTCTATCGGAACGCCATTCTCGGGCTAACTCTACTGCACTACGAGAGATGCTACCGTTGAATTCATTGACTTTTTTTTCAAAAAGTTCAAATAGGGTAAAAGCATCGGCAGCGGAGCCGGCAAAGCCAGATAGTATATTGTCGTTAAACAGTCTTCGTACCTTTCTGGCACTGTGTTTCATGACTGTCTGTCCCATGGAAACTTGTCCATCACCTGCTAAGGCTACTTTTCCGTCTTTACGGACACATAAAATGGTTGTGGAGCGTATTCTATTTTGTTCTCTTCGGTTCATTTCTTGCGTGCGGGTGTGATTTTCTATAAATCTCTCTTATCCTTTCATTATTTACATTCGAATATATATGGTTGTTGTTTTGGTTTTTTACCCCTAGCAACTCTTTGACGATTTTAATGTTTTCCCCTGCGTCCAGGAGATCACTGGCAAAGGTATATCTGAATTTATGTGGAGTTACCTTCCTATCGAAACCCATGAGCTTTTTTCTTTCATTTAAGATGTAACGTATACCTCTTGTTGTAAGCTTATTGCCCTTTTGGTTGAGAAAAATGGTTTCTCCAATTAGATTTGCATCCTTTCTCGCAAGCAGATATTCATCAAGCACCTTTCTTGCGTTCTCATCAAGAAATACAAATCTTGCTTTATTTTTATTGCTAGGGATACGTAGACTTCTTAGATCTGAAGAAAGTTCATCGATTTTGGCTTTTACCAGCTCATATACGCGAATACCGCTAGAATACAACAATTCGAGTATTGCTTTGTCACGCTTTTCTAATAGTTGTGTAGACGGGGAGGGAAGTTCTTCTTTAGGAATATTTTTTTCTTCATAATGTATATATTTTGCTAGGTGATTGGCCAGGATGGCCTTTTCTTCGAGTGTAGAATAGAATGATCGCAAAGAGGATAATTTGCGGTTTCTTGTTTTATGCTCTAACTTTTGTTTGTCTTTTAAGAATAGAAAATAATTCTCAAAGTCGTTTCGTTTCATCTGTAAAAAGTCAAGTTTATTCTGCAAACAATAGGATAAAAATAGCTTTAGATCGCGTAGATAAGCTCCTCTTGTGTGTATGGAATAGTTCTTTTCTTTCTCTAGGTAGTCTTGGAAAACTTCTATGGAATTTTGCATTTCTGCTGAGATATCAGTTGGAAAGGCAATTTTGGCGTTGGGTTTTTGCAATGCATCTCCTTTATTTCTAATATCGGCAAAGGAGGTTTTTTTTTCTTTTATTCTTCTAAGAGTTTTTAGGCTTTTGGCAAAAGTTATTCGATTTTTACTTGTTAGATACGCGTAAGTTCGTTGCGCTTTTTGAGCTGCTCGTCTAACAGTTTCATTAGATAACTGGCTCTTCCTGTATCTCCCCGTATTGTGTAAGCTTCCGCGAGGTTCAAGAGGTTTTCTCGGTGTTCTGGGTTGCGTAAAAGTACCCTCTCTCCATAGTCTATGGCACGTTCTAACTCTTTCTTTTCTTTGAAGAGAAAGGAGGAGTAGAAGAGTGCATCCGTGTCACCTGGTTTTTGTTCCAGATAGGAGATGCATAGCTCTAAGGCCTTTGGGTAGTCTTTGATTTTCAGGTAGAGTTTTATCAGTTCTTTTTGGGTATAAGAGTCTCCTGGATGGATTTTTAGGGCTTCTTCAAACGCTAGTAAGGTTAGCTCTGGTTTGCCACTTTGGAAAGCCTCTCTGGCTTGTTCCTTCAGATCAGCTATTTTTTTCTTTAATTCTCGTTCCACTTCAATTTCTAGTAGTGATTTTTTAAATGCAATGCGCATCATTGTGAAGTCATCGGTAAACTCACCGCGCTCTGCTAAAATCGTTTCTGTTTTAGCTAGACTTCCTCTGCCTTTTTCTAACACTTCTAGGATATGCGTTTCGTCCTCATTCATGAGCTTTACCCCATCTTTTTCGAGAATTAGATCATCCCTTCCATCTGAACCGAGGATTATTGAGTCACCAGGCTTGAGAGAATGGACATGGATTTTCATAAAACGGAAATCTTGTTCGACGCCTATCTTACGCACCAAAGTTTCTGACTCTAAAAAGCTCGCCTTGTGGTCTCGGTAGAGAATAGAAAATGGATGTTCTGAATTGATATAGTAGAGTGTTCCTGTTTCTTCACAGATGAGACCAATGGTGGCCGAGACTAACATACTGCCGTCAAAGGAGATAAACACGTTTTGCAGTTCTTGGATGCAGTCTTTCAGCCATCTTTCTGGGTGTTTTTGTTTGAAGGAAGGAATATGATGGGTGTTTTGTACAATCGATTTAAAAACTGTGCCCAATACCAACGCTCCTCCTGCTCCCTGGATGGATTTACCCATTGCATCTGCATTCATGAAAACGACATAGTGTCTTTGCTTGAGGATGATTTTATCCGCAGCACACAGGTCACCGCCGATTTCAGCCTGTCTATTGCGAAACTGAAACTGTTTCTTCTGTTTTACCAGTGTTTCGATTTCAATCGATTCACTTTCTATCAATGTCTTGGATAAAGGGTTGATAAGTAGAGAGGTAAGGTAGTAGTCGCCGTCTTGGATCTCTTTTAGCTTTCTGATTTGTGCCAATGAGTTTTCTAACTCTTCTGTTCGCTGGCTTACCTTTAGTTCTAAGTTCTTCTGGTGCTCAATAAGCTCCTCTTTCATGTTGCTAAAAATTTTACCCATACGACCAATTTCGTCTTTTCGGTTTGTCTTGATGTACTGCTTTTCATCTGTATCAAAGTTGACCATTGCTTTGCTTAGGCCTCGAACGGCACCAATCACGTCTTTTGCGAGTAAGTAGGAAAAAAGGATAGAAATGCCAAAGGCTAGTAGGGTAACAATCGCAAAGGTTTTCCAAATATTGTCTATAGAGTGTTGTATATCTGTTTCGTTGATAAAAACCAAAAATTTTAACGAGAGGTAGTTTTTCCCATCTCGCATATAGGGCACTTCGATGGCATAGTAGACATTACCTTGCTCTTCCACATGTGACTTTTGTTGGATATCGTAGGAGTCAATTATATTTGCTAAAAAAGGATCGCTGGAAGAAACAATTTTTTTGTCCTTGAGAATTGCTAGGTGAATGTTGTTTCCACCACTAAGCTCGTGGGTAAAGCTATCATTTACAACATAACCTATGAGAAAAGTCCCAAATTCTGGGATAGAATCGGCCAAACGTAAGGCAAGACCACTATGTCCTAGCTCCAGTGAGTTTTTTTGCTTGCCGTTAAGGGCGGATTTGATAATAACTTGCTGACTTTTGTCATCTCCGTAATCGCTGGGTCTATGGAAACGGTAGAAAACCTTTCCGGAAGTATCACCTATCTCAAAAACATCTAGGGAATAATAGTCCATGATCCTTTGGAAGTAAGCTGCATTTTTTACTAAGGTTTGGCGATTTTTCATACCTTTGCGCAGTAAATTTATGGTTTTGGAGTTGGTTTTTATTTCATAGGCTAGATTTTGTAGGGTTTTTTCTTTATTTTTGAGTTCTTTTTGAAAGTTACCTGCTAGTTCGTAGTCTCTCTTTTCTTGTGGTTCACTTTTTATATTTTCAATGAGAAAAACGAAGCTTGTAATGAGAAAAATGGCAAGAAAGGCTTGGCTCATCCCCAGAATAGTAAATAATTTTATTCTAAAGCTCATCTTTCCATATGAAAAGATCTTTATTACATAAGAATTACGTGGTTTTTACATCTTGTATATTATAGAGTTGTTTATTTTTATTTAGTTTATTATGCCCTTGGCTAAGGAAGCAAGTTTTTGCCTACCAAGGGGTGAATCCAGAA
>JBCCIA010000350.1:0-6652 GCA_039028475.1 Spirochaetota bacterium
CATCAAATGTGCAATTGTAAGTTCGAGTAAAAGCTCCAAACTTTTACAACTCTGCAAAGAGTACGGTATAAAAGGTTTTTCCTGCTAAAATTTCCTGAATTGCTTCCAGAATGGTAAGTTCTTCTTCGGATTTGAAGATATAACCTTCTATACCGTACTCTTTGCAGAGTTGTAAAAGTTTGGAGCTTTTACTCGAACTTACAATTGCACATTTGATGAGAGAGTTTTTTTCTTTGATCTTGCTTGCAATTTCCAAACCACTTTTTTCAAGTAAAACTTGGTCTATTAGTACTAGGTCAGGCTTTTTTTCTTCTATAGCAGAAAAAAGATCTTGGTGTTTTACAAAAACTTTTGTTTCTGAAGGTGTTAGAAATTTCTGCACTAGGTATTCGATTCCTTTGCTAAAAATGATGTGATCATCTATAATGTAGATAGTAGTCATAACAAAAGTCTCTTCTAGTATAAGTTTCTCCTTTATAAAATGGTCAAGCAGTTTATTCTTTTTGCCCAATATTCCTACGACTTTGGTTTTATGCCTAATTTATAATATAAGTCCAAAGTCCCACGTATTTTTATGTTTACTCTTTTAATCTTAATTCGGCATGACAAATTATATGACGGAATTACTCTTCACCACAAAATAGAAGGGGTCAAAATGAATATATACTATCAAGCAGGCTTGTTTCTACTATTTACAAGCATTGCTAGTTTACATGCTGAAGAAAAAGCGTGTATTTCCGGTAATTGTGAAGATGGAAAAGGTACGGCTACTTATGAAAATGGAAAGTATAGTGGAGATTTCCAAAAAAGCTATTTTCATGGAAACGGAAGTTACAAATGGAAAGAAAAAGAAGGCGGTACCTATAATGGAGAATTTTCAGAAGGGCTTCCTGAAGGCCAAGGTGTATATATATGGCGAGATAAACGTAAACACCAAGGACCATATAGTGATGGCCAACCCTATGGTATAGGGGATATAACTTATGATCCAGAGAGGTCTTATAAGGGTAGGTTTAAAAAGGGACATCCATTTGGCTTTGGTAAATTCATTTATAGTAAAGAGATCAAACTAAGACGTAATAAATCCTATACCAAAAAAACGTCTTATTCACTAAAAGTAAAGGCATCAAAAATCCCTTTGCAAGAGGAAATGCAATGCGAGTCAGGGACTTGTAAAAGTGGCAAGGGTGTTGCTAAGTATTCCAATGGGAGCTATACTGGTACTTTTGAGAGTGGATTATTTAGCAAAGCTCGTTTTTCAGGAGAAGGGACTTATAAATGGAAAAACGGTAATTTATACACAGGAGCTTTTCAAGATGGTTTACCTCATGGAAGAGGAGAATACACCTGGCCAGATGGTAAAAAATATATAGGAAATTATAAAAAAGGCCAACCTAATGGGAAAGGTGAAATTATCTTTAAGGATGGTAAGTCTTACAAAGGTAGTTTTCTAAATGGATATCCAAATAGTTCGGGTATCTTTGCAGAGAATGACTCAAAAGAGTATATCGTAGATGCTAAAATTGCTAAAATTCCTAAAGGAGCGATTCGACCAGGCAGATCTTCTCGTGGTGCTTGGTTTGGTAACAGCTTTGCTACAGGGTGTGATTTGCGTATCACGTCCCCTAAAACAGAAAAGGAAAGTAATGCAGAGTTGGCGGAGTTTCAAGAAGAATTTTCCGATCAAGACGAACAATGCGGTGCTATGCTTCGTTTTTTTAATGGCAAATGGTTTGTTTTTGGCTACAACGATAATCAAGAATTCCAACAGTCAGAACTTGCAGTAGATGATCCCTTAGTAACTGAGTTAAATAAAAGTGAATATGCCCGTGACCAAAAGAAGTTACGTAAGTTGGCAACTGAAAAAACAGGTTATTCTTATAGAGAAAGAGCTGCGCAAGATCACAATAATTCTAGCGGAGAGGGCAGCTCTTTTTTTAGTAAATGGTTTGGTTCTGGTAAAAACAAAAAAAACGGTGGCGTAAACGCTGATGCTGGTAAAGCAGGTAACCAAGGTTCAGGTTTTTTTTCAGGTCGTATGGCTTTCTTAAAATCAGCAATCATACCAGGCTGGACACAATGGGACAATGGTCATAAAATCAAAGGCGCTATATTTTTTGGTTCCTTTATCGCAACAGCAGGTGCTTTGTATGTTTCTGATAGAAGTTATAAAACGAAACGGGATGACTACAATTCCTTTGCTGATGCATTATTCTTGGTACCCAGCTCTAATCTTACAGGTGTTCTTTTAGGATATTCAGAAGCAAATGCTAAATATAATGATTTTTCCGCTGCAGGGAATCGAGCAAGAAATATATCTATCGGACTTGCCAGCATTTACCTTATCAATGTAGCAGATGCTATTTTTTTTAGTAAACCTGTTGCTAATGTAACTTCAGCACAACGAGAAGGTTTACAACTTTCGGCTTTTCAAATAGCCCACCCGAACTTTCAGACATTTGAAAATAAATACAACTTTCAATATACAAGGAGATTCTAAATGAAAAAATGTACTTTGTTTTTAACCATTGTATTGAATTTGACCTATTGTAAGTATAAAGCAATACAAAAAGTTGGGCCTGAGTTACAATTAGGTATAGCATTTGTAGAGGCAGCTGCATCTTTAGCAAATTTAAGCTATAGTGGGAGTCCTTTCACCTTTAATAAAGATACAGCAATTACTACACAAACTCCTACACATAACGGTACAATTAGTACCTGTTCTTCTAATCCAACTTTACCAGAAGGTTTGAGTTTAGATACAGTTTCTTGTTCTATCAGTGGTACACCTACAACTGTACAAAGCGAAACTTCTTATACAATTACAGCTGGCAATACTAGAACGAATACAGCTGGAGAGACTGTTACAGAAAATACTTCTACAACAATTAGTATCGCAGTCAACGATGCTGCTCCGACTAGTATTGCTTACGGTAGTTCGTCGTACTGTTTTACAAGTACAATCGCTATTAGTACTGAAACACCAACCATTTCAGGAACTGTGACTAGTTGTTCCGCAAGCCCTTCCTTGCCTAGCGGCTTGAGTTTAGACGCAACAACTTGTGCGATTAGTGGAACTCCTACAACCAAACAAAGTAGTACATCGTATACAATCACCGCTAGTAATTCAGGAGGTAGTACAAATACTACTATCAGCATTATAATTGATGGAGTTTGGGTGCAACAGGCTTATGTAAAAGCGACAAACGCAGGTAGCCAAGATTATTTTGGTTACGATGTTGGAATTTCTTCTGACACGATAGTTGTGGGTGCATATGGAGAAGATAGTAATCAAACCACCATTACCAATGGAACAACAGCTAGTGCAAATGATTCTTCATCGAATAGTGGGGCTGCTTATGTATACACTCGCAGCGGTACTACTTGGACTCAAGAAGCCTATTTAAAGCCACCAGTAACAGCGACCAGTGATCAATTTGGCTTTAGTGTAGCTATTGATACAGATACTATTGTTGTAGGTAGTTGGCTTGAGGGTAGTAACCAAACCACTATTACCAATGGAACAACAGGGAGTACAGACAATTCTGCTTCAAACAGTGGAGCTGCTTATGTATATACTCGTAGTGGTACTACTTGGACACAACAAGCATATTTGAAAGCTCCAAATGCGGAATCTTCGGATTTTTTTGGTTATGATGTTGGAATTTCTTCTGACACGATAGTTGTGGGTGCTTATGGAGAAGCTAGTAACCAAACTACCATTACCAATGGAACTTCTGCCAGCACTAATAATTCAGCCAATAATTCTGGGGCTGCTTATGTATTTAAACGCAGTGGGACTACCTGGGCTCAAGAAGCCTATTTAAAGGCAGCAAATGCAGAAGGCGATGATTTTTTCGGGGATGCTGTCGCTATTAGCTCTGATACAATTGTAGTAGGAGCATATGGAGAAGATAGTAACCAAACAACTATTACTAATGGAACAACAGCGAGTTCAGATAACACTTTAAGCATTGTAGGCGCAGCTTATGTATTCAAACGCAGTGGTACTACTTGGGCCCAAGAAGCCTATTTAAAACCACCAAATGGCGAAACAAATGATGCTTTCGGTAGAGCAATTTCGGTAAATGGTGATACTATTGCTATAGGTGCTTTTCAAGAAGATAGCAACCAAACGACTATTACCAATGGAACAACAGCTAGCTCCGATAATTCACAAGGAAGTTCTGGGGCCGTTTATGTATTCAAACGTAGTGGGACTACTTGGGCACAAGAGGCTTATATAAAGGCACCAAATGCTTTTACTAGTACTCAATTTGGGATTGATGTAGCCATAGAATCTGATACACTTGTAGTAGGCAGCAATTGGGAAGATAGTAACCAAACAACCATTACTAATGGATCGACAGCAAGTTCGGATACGTCAGTAAATGATGCGGGAGCTGTTTATGTATTCAAACGCAATGGAACTACTTGGGAACAACGGGCGTATGCCAAAGCTCCTAATCCAGATAGTAGCGATTATTTTGGTGTTTCAGTTGGTATTTCCTCTGATACAATGGTAGTTGGAGCTGAAAGGGAGGATAGTAACCAAACTACTATTACCAATGGGACGACTGCCAGTGCTGATGATTCTACTTCTGACTCTGGAGCTGTTTATATTTTAATAAGAGAGTAAATAATTCCTTACAGCGTATCTTAAAATAAGTTTATTCTTACATAAAAGGTTAGTTGCAAGAGCCTGTAGTAGGGGTTTCAGACAGGCTCTTATATAACTAAATTTTAGATAATTTTCTTACCCTAACTATTTCCTAGTTAGGGTTTTATTTTGCATATACAACTTTAGTCTCATAAAGTTTAGTTTTTGTATTTAATAGTTTTATTAGAAATGACAAAAACTTTGGCGATTAAAGAATGCAAAACATACATCTTTAATTAAAATTGTAAGACTATGGATAATAAAAGTATATTAGTGTTCGTCTTAAGCCTTACACTCATATTGAGTGTAGGTTTCTTTTTTTATAATTCCCACCAACAACAGCAAATGTATCTTAGAACTATGCAAGGGATCCAATATAATTTAAGTAAATCGCAAGGGAAGAGAAAGTATAAAGATCCTTATAAATCTATTGCTGTGAATAATACTTTGCGAAAAAAAGCTCGCACAGTTCAAGAATGTTACAATCGATTTGTTGCGGAAGGACATAATAAATCTGATGGATTTGTGGAAATTGATTGGATTATTCTTCCTGATGGATCTGTCAAAAAAGCTGAAAAAATAGCGAGTAATTTACAGAGTAAAAATTTAAGTAATTGTATACTAGCGATGATCCAAAAAACGATTTTTCCTCCTCCTCCAAGTGGTTTAGAAACGTATATGACTTATAAGTATATCTTTAAAAAAACAACGGATATTCTCACTACAGAAAAATAATAATCTTTTTTATTTCTCTGTTTTTGTATTATAGTGGTTTACAAAAAATATTTCTTTCATGTTAAAGGCTTTAGAAGAAAGCTAAGTTTGCTGGATGGTAAAGGTAAATTTGCTACCTCCAGTGGCTCTTCGGACATAGTATACTTTTTCGTCTAACTTTTCAACTAAATCTTTTACTACTAGTAAGCCTAAGCCTGTACCTTTTTCATTCTGCGTTCCTGGCCTACTTTGTAAATTTGAGGCCGAGAATAATTTCCGTGCTTGCATTTGCTCCATACCAATTCCTTCATCAATGACTTGAAAATAGTAAGTTTGCTTTCCCTTGCGGATTCGAAGACAAACTTCGCTTTGTGGATAAGAAAATTTAATAGCATTAGAAATTAAATTCATAATTATAATTTGCAAGCAATTTCTATCACAGGTAATTATTGCAGGATAGATTTGGTCATAACTAATATGAATATTTTTTAGTTTGGATGACAGCTCTACTAGTTTTACTGATTCAGATATGATTTGATTTATATCATGTTCTTGTAAATTCAAATCCATTTCATAAAGTTGTGCCGACGCCCAACTAAGTAAGTTTTCTAGTAATAAAATATTACTTTTGATGGTTGCAGTAAGATTTTGTGTATAGTTTTGGAAGGAATCTTTGTCAATGTATTGTTGTTGTGAAAGTTCTAGTATTTTACTAAGTGCTAACAAAGGGCTGCGTAAGTCGTGGCTTATGATAGAGAATAATTTGTCTTTTGTTAGATTTGCATCCAGCAAGTTTTGGTTCATTTCAGATAATTGTTTGGTTTTTTCTTCTACCTCCAATTCTAATCTATGGCTATACTCTTCTTCCACGGTTAGAAGTTGTTGGCTTATATGCTTATATTTTATAGTTACTAAATAGGCCAAGATAACAATCATACAAGCATAAGTCTCAGCTCCTAAGAAGGGATATTTTATTATACTGCGAACTACTAATATATGATATATAGTAGAAATGAGGCTTAACATAAATCCTAAAAATAGAGCTTTATAACCGAAAAGTTTATCTTTATAAGCCCTATAAAGAATTCGAAGTATGAAATACATATATATTATGTACCAATAGATTTGAAATTTAAATAAATACATACTTCGAAAATAGAGTATTTTAGGAGATGCAAAGAATCCAATATATAAATGCGCAAAGAAAAAGAATATAGCAGTTACATTTGTAATTTTTTCTAATTTTGAGAATTTAGTAGGGAATAATCTATGATAAAA
>JBCCIA010000351.1:0-6612 GCA_039028475.1 Spirochaetota bacterium
GATTATTACTATGTCAAAGATGAGAACGGCAACAGGCAATACAACGAAGACGGCACAGCTAAACTTAGTTTATCAGCTTCACAACTAGAGAAATACCAATCTGGCCTTTGTTACACCAATCCAGAGGCTTGTAGAATCTTTATGGAAACAACCAAGGAATACAAAGACATCTATGTTCGAGATGGCAAGTTGGTTTTGGTTAAAGACATTAGCAATGGTGTAGCCAGTAAGTTAGCCGGTGAAAAGCAGGAAGGAGATATAGAACACGAAGGCTATGTTTCCGGCAAACAAGAACAAAAGATTATCGTTAAATTATCGCGTGCTAGACGTGTCGCTGCTCCTAAAGGCAAAGATCTATTTACTACCTGGTCAGACAGAGACATGCAGTCTATCCAGCGTGCCAGCTATAACAGTTCTGTTGCGTTTCAAAAAGACCAGGTTGTCGATAGCCAAAGAACTGCTACCGAAATGCAGAAAGCGGCCAAAATCGAGCAGTATTTCCAAGAAGCGTTTTACGCGGATGTGGAACGTCTGAAGAAACAAGAAGAAATGGTGCAAGAAATCGCCGTTGCCTATTTGACCGGAGGTGCACAAGGGGTACAAGGAAAAATCAAGAGTATGGCTCAAGATAGAGTCAATGCAGCTATTGAGAAAGCTACTGGTTTGCCCTTGACCTTTATTTCTGGTATGACCAGTGGTTTGAGTCCTAAAAAAGCCTTTCAGAACTATACCCAGGAATTGGTCACGGCTCATGCCGCTGCTGCTACGGGTTGGCCGCAGGGTTTTGTTTCTTCCTTGGTCAGTGGTAGCAATATGCGGGATGCTCTCAACAACTATACCAAAGAGCTGGTAACCTCAGAAATTGCCAAGGCTTCTGGACTTCCAGCCTCTGCGGTATCGCATTTTCTCTCAAAAGTAAACAAACCCAAGAAACGCTTCTTAGACAATCCGAATGTCAAAGCGGTAGCAACCGTGGGTGCTGTGGTTGGGGGAGCTATTGTAGGTGGCCCTGCTGGTGCTGCGATAGCGTTAGCTGTGGTAAACTCGGCAATGGCAGTGGCCAAAGCTTCGGATAGGGGACAAATCAAGGATTTGAAATCGGGAGCTGCGATAGTTGGAGGAGCGGCACTTGCAGGAACTGTAACCGTTGCTTCTGGTGGTATGGTCAGTGCAGAAATTTCTTACAGTGAAGAAAATGGTTTTGGAGCAGAGCTTAGCGTGGGACTCAGTGGTGTTGCTTCTACCAGTATGAGTGTCAATGAATCGGGTGACATGTCTCTTGGAATGAGTGGTGGAGTCGAAGGCATTGGTAAAGTTGGCGGTGAGTTATCCTATCGCGGAAGTGAAGGCTTTGGAGCTGCTGGAAGTATAGAAGTTGTGGGTGGTTTAGTGGCTACTGGTGTAGGTTATACCGAAAAGCAAGGAGCCAGGGCTACCCTAGGAATTGCTAGTAAATCTGGTGCAACTATAGGACTTGAATATTCCGAGAGCAATGGATTTGCCAGTTATGCCGGAACCAAAGAGCTAAAAGCCACTTATAGCGATGCAAAAGGAGGTGGTATTAAATCCACTGTTGGTGGTGACAAGTTCAAGACCAATGTTGAGATAACCCAGAAAGGTGGGCTTGATCTAAATGCAGAATTGCAGCATGGCAATACTAGTGGCAAGATAGGTTGGAATCAGCAACAAGGCACGAACATGTCTATTTCTCATACAGAACAATTTGGCAATAAAGATCATTTTGCTTCTGCTTCTGGTTCGATGACATGGAGCCAAAACGGTGGTACGAACATTACAGCAAATGGCAGGTATGGCAATCCTGGGCAAGTGAATATCATCAAAAATTTGACTGATATGGAAAACACTACCAATGCCATGATCGACAAACACCGCAAGGATGCCAAGGACGCTGCGAGAATCAAGAATATTCAGGCGAATGTGCGTAGGATGGGAGGTAAACCTTTTTCTACAGAATATTTGGAGATGTTGACTGAAGAAGAAATTGCCAGGTTATCACATGACATGGAATTATTTTCTCAGGCAAAGGGTAAGGAGGATGAATCACACAACACTAGTAGATCCGAACAAAGTTGGTGGGAGGAAGCAACACAAGAATTTGAAGATAGTTTAGGTGTATTCAAAGGCAAAGTAGTTGATAAAGATGGTTGGGTTGATGAAAACGGTGAATTTCACCAGAGAACTTGTTTTGTAGCTGGAACTTTAGTAAAAACTAATAATGGATTTAAAAAGATAGAGGAGATACAAGTTGGAGATTTAGTTCTTTCTTGGAATGAGAAAACAGGACAACGAAACTATCAAAAAGTAAAGCAAGTATTTCAGAGAAAGACAGATTTAATTTATACAGTAAAATACCAAGATGGAACTAAACTTGAAACGACTTGGAATCACCCATTTTATATTGAAGGGAAAGGTTTTGTTCAAGTCAAGGATTTACAAGTAGGAAACTTTTCTCATACTGTGAATGATAAGTTATCCGAAATTTCTTCGATTTCTCAAGATGATAGAGAGGAGGTTGTTTATAACTTTGAAGTAGAAGAAAACCATACATATTATGTGGGTAACTCTGGAATTTTAGTCCATAATGATAGTGGCTATGATGGAAAGGGTAGCTTTGATATTTTTGCATCTAAAGAGAAAATCGCAAAATTTGTAGGAAAAACGTATGGTAAAAAAAATCTTAAGCAAAAAGTAGAGCAATATGTTGATGGGCAATGGATGGGTTACCAAGATGGTATTTATACTGGTTTAAAATCAATCGGACAATTAGGCGGCCCAGAAAATGAAGACGAAAAGAAAAGACGAACGGAAAAAGTAGATAAAAAATCAATATATTATAGAGATGGTTATAGAAGTACATACAATGAAGGAGTTTTTAGCGGAAAGGTTGCCAGTATAGGTTCTATCTTTTATGCTGGATATAGAACAGTAAAGTATATAAAAGGTAGAGGTAACACTAAGAGTTATAGCTCTACAAACAGCATTAGAGTAAAACAAGTTGATGAAATTTCTCTAAGTGAGTTAGAACCAAATCATTATATAACTAAAAACAAAAAGCGCATGAAAGAACTACACGAAGATATTCGTACTAATGGTGTGAAGGAACCGATTAAATATGTAGAGCATAATGGTGTTAAATATATTGTAAATGGTCATCATCGATACTACTCATCCCAAAAGTTAGGAATAAAAAAAGTTCCTGTTCAAAGTGAGACTCTTCCTTATAAAGGTTACAAGACTCCTGATGATTTAATTATGAAATTTGGAAAACATCCTGGATATTGGAAATATATAAAATAAGGATAAGGATATGGCGATTTGGCAATACACATTTTATATAATACCAAAAGAATCACTTATTAGCGGTATATTTATACCTCAGTACGATGAGGATGGACTTTTTGAGGATGATATTTATTGGGAAAAAGTTCGTGCTGATACTAGCATTTTTGATTCTGTGGAAAAAATCGCTCCTAAAAATAAATCTTGGAGTGAAAATATATTACTTTTTGGTGATGAAGATTCAAATTGTTTTGAAATTTATCACAAAAGTAATTATGTAGAGTCAGTAACTTTTCGAGTAGATTTTTTTAGTGATTATGAATTATTCCTTGGACATATACTTGATTTTATTCGTTTCAATGACCTCATCCTTCTAAATGAACAAAACCAAATCACTGAACCAGACTACCTGTCAATAAAAAACCTTATGGAAAATTCACATCAAGCTAAACTTTATCATAAATTAAGTTCTAAAGAGTAAATTGTGGCTATATGGCAATATACTTTTACTGTGATTCCTACAACAAGAATTTTCGATGGTATTATAAAGCTTCAATATGATGAAGATGGTTTATTAAAGGATCATGTTCACTGGCAAGATTTGTCTGTTAATGTCAGTTTTTTTGAGGCTATTAGTTTTTTTATTTCTAGAGGTAAATCTTGGAGTGATAAGACATTATTATGGGGAGATATAGACTCTAATTGTTTTAAAATTTTACATGAGGATAATCTTGTGGAATCTGTATCTTTCAGAATTGATTTTACAGTAGATTACAAAGAGTTTTTAGATGCAGTTCTTGGGTTTATTAAAGAACAAAATTTGATTCTTTTAGATGAGCGACACCAAATCACAGAACCAAACTACCTATCAATAAAAAACCTTATGGAAAATTCACATCAAGCTAAACTTTATCATAAATTAAGTTCTAAAGAGTGAATCATGGCAATTTGGCAATACACTTTTAGGATAATTCCAAAAGGTTCTTTTGATAATGGTATTTTTCAACCTAAATATAGTCAGGATGGACTTATTGAAGATGACATTTATTGGGAGAGAGTTCCTACTAAAAAAGATTTCTTCTATGATATTGGAAAAGTGCTTCCAATAGGTAGCTCATGGTGTGAAGATATATTGCTTTTTGGAAGCGAGGACTCAAATTGTTTTGAAGTTTTATATGAAAACAATTATGCTGTTTCAGTATCATTTAGAGTTCACTTTACAATTGAATATGAATTCTTTCTTAGGCACGTGCTTGATTTTATTCGTTTTAATAATCTACTTCTTTTAGATGGACAACATGAAATCATTGAACCAGATTATTTATCAATCAAACATTTAATGGAAAATTCACGCCAAGCAAAACTTTATGATAGATTAAGTGCTAAAGAATGAATTGATTATGTTTCCAATAAAAATTATTTTCTCCTTAGTTTTTTTGATTTTCTGTTGTTCTCCACCTTCAGGAAAATGTCTCAAAGGAAATTGTAAAAACGGTTATGGTGTTTTACTTTATACTGACAACTCAAGATATGATGGTGAATTTAAAGACGGAAAAAAACAAGGGCATGGTGTTTTTACAAATTCACAGGGCGATACATATGAAGGAATGTGGGTAGATAATAAGAAAAGTGGTCTGGGAATTTATCAGTATCCAAATGGAGAATTATATAAAGGGCATTGGACAAATAATAAAAAATCAGGCGAAGGTACCTTTACCTGGAAGGATGGAACAATGTACCAAGGCCAATGGAAAAATGGGAAACCAGAAGGTAAAGGGGATTTGATTTTTCCAAAAAGTTTAATCGCTTTAGAAGGCGAATATAAGAATGGAACTATATATAGCGGTAAGGGGATGTATATCTATGACGATGGTAGTCGTTACATTGGTGAATGGCAAGAGGGAAAAAGGGAAGGAAAGGGTATATTATTTGACTCTTCAAAAAATATACTTAAAAAGGGAACCTGGAAAAAAGATAAGTTCATCAAATAGCCCTAAAACCCCACCACAAAGAGCTACTCCCTTCTCTTTGCAATGAGGCTGTTTTTCTTATTCTTCCAATTCCCTACGTATCTGCTTTATAATCGCATGGGCGAGCTTACGGTAACGGATACGGCGTCTGCGGGAATATACGTGGGGTTTGCTGAGCCTGTCTATACAGACTGTGATACGGTCGAGGAGACCTTTTAAATCGAAATCATCTATGTGTTGTTCCATCTGGGAACTCCTTGTTTTGTTCAAAGTTTAGAGAACACACAAGGGTACACAAAAGACTTGACTAGAGGAACTAGCACATAAGTCTGAGAGTGCATCCTTGTGATGTGGTTTCTCAGTCCGGAGAAAGTTTGGTAGACAGATACCGGGCTGAGAGCTTTTCACTTGGCTCTTATTTCATATAGATACGTTTATGACGTACGGGGACATGGTGAATTTTTGTAAAAGTTTGTCTACTATTTTTTAAATAGTAAATGTAAATTTTCCATAGGCCACATATCTCTTTCTACCTTTATTAAACTAACTCAAACGTTTCCCACACAGAACAATTTGCCACTACCAAACCTCTATACCGTAAAGTTACAGAGTTATTTTATCATGAAGTCAACACGTTATTTGCCTTAAAACTAAGTAATGCGGAAATCCTCCAAACCACTTGGAACCACCCCTTTTGGATAGAGAATACGGGTTGGACGGAAGCGAAAGACATCTTACCTGGGAACAAATTGATTACTCCCGCAGGTGTTTTGGAAGTCGTATCAAACCAGCAAAAATATGTGAGTGGTCTTGGAGTTTATAACTTTGAGGTGGAAGAAACTCACAGTTATTTTGTAGGAGAGACTGGAGTTTGGGTGCACAATTATCCAGGCAGTGGTATGTAGATGGTTGGCAAAGCTATGGCCATGATACACATTTGTGGCAGTGATAATTCTTGTTTTAAAAGAGAGTTTAAAAGGATAGACGATGAAAATAAAGGTAAAGTTGCTGCTGACTTAGCCTTGATGAGTGTCGTTGCTGGAGTGGAAGCGGGAACTGCTGCGGGCATTAAAGCCGGAGCTGGAGCAACCACAGGACATATCGTTGTGCAAGCGAGTAGGAACCCTTCCTTAACAAACTCTTTGTTAAAGTTAGGTACCAAACTTTGGAATACTGGAGAAAAATTAGTTTCTGCTGTTGGTGATGGAGTTCGTTACGTTTATCGGCAAGGCAGTGCTAGAGGGTATGATAAAGCTAAATCTCTTTTTTCAACTATCTTGCGAAGTTTGGTACCTAACTTTAACAAAGAGTTTGTTAAGGAAGGGTTCCTACTCGCTTGCAC
>JBCCIA010000352.1:0-6560 GCA_039028475.1 Spirochaetota bacterium
AAATAATTTATTTAGTCAATATTTTATTTCACTTATTGGCTTTTTTTTGTTTAGTACAAGGAATTTAGCTAAAAAATTAAAGCTTTTGTTAAATCAAACGATGATTGTGAGGTAAGGAACTGAAATGATCATTTCGCAAGAGCTATTTAAAATCCAACAAGAAATGGGAACCCTCCAGGCAAAGAATCACTTGCCAGCTACGCAAGCTTTGCCGGAAGAACAGGGTAGCTTTTTAGATACTTTGATGAATCTAAAGTCAGATACAGACAGCGACCCTACAGCTTCTACTGTGACACAACCCCTGGCCAAACAGCAGTCCTACTCTACAGCCGTAGAGTCGAATGGTAAAGAAAAATCCTCCTACAAACCGCTATCACAAACAGAGAGCCAGTATTCACAAAGTGCCCCATCTTCTTTTCAGTCCTTAGCAGATTCTCCTAAAATTCCCGAGAAAGAAAGAGAGAGCCATAGTGCAAGCGAAAGGGAGAATGAACGAATAGAATCTCGTCCCAAAGAAACTACCCCTGAAAAGCAAGCTGTAGTACGAGAAGAAAACAACAGCGTTGCCACAGAAAAGGATGCCACAGCAAAAGAAAGCCAGACAAAGCAAACAGCAAACGAAAACGCGGAAAAACAAGCTGCTGAAGTTGCGACAAAAGGCGAGAAGACAGTAGAAACTAGCAGTGAAAAGGTAGTAAGCAAAGAGCAAAGAAAAAACCTAGTCTCCACCAAACATAGCAAAGTCGAAACCAATAAGGAAGTTGTCTCGGAAAGCAAAACAGAAGAGACAACGAAAGCGACATCAAAAGAACTATTGCAACGCGCCAAATTAGCTCTACAAAAAGATATGCAAAAACCTGAAAATACAAGTTCGCAAAAACCTATAGATAAGGCAGAGCAAACTCAGGCAAAAGAAAATAAGGTAAGCATCCAATTTAGCAAAGACAACGCTGCGGCTGGCTCGGAAAAGCTATCCTTAGAAGATCTGCACAAACCATTCGCCCATGCGACACAAAGCAAACCCAAAAATGTGGCTCTTGCAAATGACAAAGCCGAACAAATTGCCCTTATCGAAAAAGAACTCTCAGAAGCCGAAGAAACCGCTGCCAAAGAATCTTTAGGGCATAAAGCTAGCAAGAATCTCACTACAAACAGTCGTAGCAACCAAAGCGTAAAACAAGAAGAGATGAGCTGGGAACTACGCAAGAGCCGTGAAAAAGCCGACTTTATCGTCAAAGAAAATACCAAGAAAAGCGAAGAAGCAGCCGTTCGGGTACAAGCAGCAAGCCAAACGCAGAGCGGTGAAAGAGAAAGTACTTCCCTTGCTTCCACCAAAGAAGACTTGTTCACACAACCTTTGCACCATACAGATCGCAACGGCAAGGCAACAAACCTAGTAGAAAGCAAAGCTACGGAATTTGTCAACCGTGAGACTTTCCAAAAGTCATTGCAAGCTCTGGTACAAAAAGCCAAAATAAATATTGTGCAAAACGGCAAAAACACCGCCGAAATTGCCCTCAACCCCAAACAGCTAGGTAAGGTCACTTTAAATATCAGTGTTCTCAATGACAAGGTAGAGGGAAGAGTTTTAGTGGAGTCGGAAGCTATCAAAACGGTTCTCTTGAATGAGTTACAACAATTCCGTTCTGACCTAAAATCAGCCGGGTTGACTTTGGAAAGCATCCAAATTGATGTACGACCAGATGGAACAAACGCCAATCTCTTTGCCGGAGAACGAGACAAAGGGTTTGCCGGCAAGCAAGGAGATTTTTCTCCTGCGCAACAGGCAAACGAGGAAGAGCTACTTGGAGGGGAAGACAATTCTTACTCCTATGATCCCAATCGCCAGATCGACATCACTGTATAAGGAAGGAAACTATGCCATCACCTACAATCGATCCATCCAGCACTTCTATTAAAAACCGTTATCTCAAATCGAATAAAAATGTCAATATCCAGCAACACTTGGAAAGGCTCAAAAAACAAGAGCAAAGTGGTTTACAAGGTGTGGAGGTGCGGGAAAAAGCCAAACAACTGGGAAAAAACGATTTTCTCAAGCTTCTTATCACCCAGCTTTCTCACCAAGACCCTACGAATCCCTTGAAGGATCAAGACTTCATCGCACAAATGGCACAGTTTTCCAGCCTAGAACAGATGCAGCACATTTCCAAAGGTATCTCTCGCATGGAAATGAAACAGAGCTACTCTTTGGTAGGTAAATTTGTTTCAGGACCTGATATGATAAATGGAGAGAATGTGGCTGGTATAGCGGGGGCAATCTTCTTTGATAAGGAAGGCAAAGGCTTTGCCCGTGTCAATGGACGTAGCATCGAAATCTCCAAGATCAACTTTATCAGTGACCCTGCACTTATGCAAAAGGCCAATGCAAAAGGCCAAGCAGCAGTGGCCACAAACCCTATCCAAGTGCCACAGAAAACGGACACAGAACCAACAAAATTAGGGGAAAAAGTAGAAGAAAAATTTACAAACTCCGATACTATTAGAAAGGATTGGAAACATCCCGGTGCAAAAACAACTAGAAATACTAACCAATACAAATAAAAAAAGAATAGAGGTAATTGCTTTATGATGCGTTCTCTGTATTCCGGTGTATCCGGATTAAAAAACCACCAGGTCAGGATGGATGTGATTGGCAATAATATATCCAATGTCAACACTCATGGGTTTAAAGCAGAACGAGTTACTTTCCAAGATATGATTTCTCAAGAACTTTCTGCGGCATCTGAACCCAAAGAAAACATTGGTGGGATCAATCCAAAACAAGTAGGCTTGGGTTCTTTAGTTGCATCCATTGATAAAATTATGACCCAAGGTTCTATGCAATCTACCGGCAAAAACACTGATGTGGCGATTGTCGGAGAAGGATTTTTCGTTTTGAAAGAAGGCGACAAGCAATTCTTTACCAGAGCGGGAGCCTTCAATGTAGACAAGAATGGTTACTACGTCAACCCAGCCAATGGAATGAAGGTACAAGGCTGGAACGCCCGTACTGACGAAGAAGGCAACAAATACATCAATAGTGCATCCTCTGTAGAAGATATTGTCATTCCCCTGTATTCAAAAGAGCCTGCAAGAGCAACAGGTGAAGTAATTTTCAAATCTAACCTAAATTCCTCTGCACCTCCTGTTCCTGCAAATGCAACCGCAGATGAAATCCAAAAATTTATCAACGAACCAGATCCACGCAAACGCCGTGGCCATGTCACTACCATCAAAGTTTTTGATGACCAAGGCATGGAACGCGAATTGCGCTTAGAAATGTATAAGGTTCGTGACAATACCTGGAGAGCCAAAGTTTCTGTTGCTGGTGGCGATGCATCCCAAGTATCTATCGATGTAGCTGGTACCGGTGGCCAAAATACGCAACAGCCAGAAAACCAAGAGATCGAATTGGGCTTTTCTCCTGATGGAAAGTTAGTTTCCGTTTCTGATGGTGTGGATTCACAAAACATGGGAACTTTGAATGCAGAAGTGACCTACCGTGTTCCTGGTAATCCAAAGCCACAGAAATTCAACCTCAACCTTGGCGAAGCAGGAAAGATCAACGGTATTACCCAATTTTCTTCTGACTTCACTACCAAAGCTGTTAAGCAAGATGGATACCCTATGGGATATATGGAAGCTTTCTCTATCGACAACACAGGAACCATTGTAGGAGTTTTCTCGAATGGAGTGCAACAACAGCTTGCAAAAGTTTCTATGGCAATTTTTACCAACCCAGCAGGTCTCAACAAAGCCGGAGATACCAACTACACGTTCTCTATAAACTCAGGTGAACCCAATATTGGTGAAGCAGGTTTAGCGGGGCGTGGGAAAATCAATGCCGGCCTCTTGGAGATGTCTAATGTAGACCTCTCTGATCAATTTACCGATATGATTGTAACCCAACGAGGATTCCAAGCAAACTCCCGCACCATAGTAACCTCTGACCAAATGATACAAGAAGTTCTTGGCCTAAAACGATAATTTCGTATCTCACTACACTTTTGGGGATTG
This sequence comes from Spirochaetota bacterium, assembly GCA_039028475.1. Lineage (GTDB taxonomy): Bacteria > Spirochaetota > Leptospiria > Leptospirales > Leptospiraceae > JBCCIA01. Next base: position 4,018 of record JBCCIA010000352.1, read on the forward strand.
TTGCCAAGACAGTCCCCTTTTTATTATTTCACTCCAAATTCTATATGAAAAAATGATTATTTGTTGAAATATATTTTGTATTGTCTATACTTGGAAATCCTAAATAAAAAGGCCATTTTCATTGCAGTACGACAACCTAATCATTTCGCAAAATGCGGCGCTAGAAAAAGGACTCCAACTCTATTTAAAAAAATTGAATTGCAAGTTCTACCTTCTATCGGATATGGAAAAAATTGTTCCCTCCTATACTGATACTTTTGTAAAAATTGTTTTTTATTTAGACCATTACACACTGCAAAAACATCACAAAGAAATTCGCAGTAAATTGCAGTACAACCCACACATTTTGGCACTATTTATTGTAGATGCCCCACCTGAAATAGATGTTAGCAAAGAAACAGACCTAGAAAAAGACCTTATCTTTACCAATATTGCCAGTAGCGCTCCAGAGATCTTTATCGCAAAAAACATTGCCAACGCTTTCTCCAACTTACAACTGCAAATCGAAAGTTTTGAGCTAAAATATAAGGTAAATCTCAGTACCAACCATATCTCGAAACTTACCAAAATTGGTATTAGCCTCTCCAACGAACGTGATTTTACCAAACTGCTGCGTGATATTCTCTACAGCGCACGCGAAATTTCCCAATCCGATGGAGGTTCGGTCTATCTGGTGGAGAAAGATGCCAAGGGCAAACCTACCAACCTACGCTTCAAAGTTTCAGCGATGGACCTAAATAGTACAGAGTTTATCATGCCATTGAACAAAGAAAGCATTGCTGGTTACGTAGCCACAACTGGCAAACAGCTCAATATTCCCGATGCGTACAATTTACCCAAAGGTGTAGAATATAAGTTCAACCAAGACTACGATAAACTCAAAGGTTACTATACCAAAAGCATGCTTACCGTTCCCATGAAAAACCATAGGAACGAAGTCATTGGAGTCATCCAGCTCATCAACCGTAAGAAAAACTTCCACCAAAATATGACCCCACAGCAGATGAAAGATGATGCCCTGCCCTTTGACAAGTATTCCGAAGAATTGGTAATGGGTGTAGCGGGACAGGCAACTGTTTCGATTGAAAATAACTATCTCATTCGAGATATTGAAACTCTGTTCGAAGGCTTCGTAAAAGCATCCGTGAGTGCGATTGAAGCGAGGGATCCAACGACCAGTGGTCATTCCTTCCGTGTTGCAGAACTCACTGTGGGCCTAGCGGATGTCGTCAATACTCTAGAAGCGGGACCCTTTGCAAAGATCAACTTCTCTCATGAACAGATGAAAGAAATTCGTTATGCTTCTCTCTTACACGACTTTGGCAAAGTTGGTGTACGGGAAAAGGTATTGGTAAAAGCCAAAAAGTTAGAAGAAAATGAATTGGATCTAATCAAGTGGCGTTTCTACTATGTACAAAAAGAAATCGAAAACCGTATCAACCTGAGAAAATTCGAATACCTAAAAAAGAATGGTAGCAAAGGATTTGAAGAATACGAAAAAAATCTAGACTTCGAATTGCAGATTGAAACTAAAAAGCTAAACCAATACTTGGAAACGGTGATCTCAGCCAACGAGCCAACAATTCTAGAACAGGCAAACTCACAATTATTGGTAGATATCTCTAAAACGGACTTCACATTTATCGATGGCAGAAAACTACCGCTAATCTTCCCGGAAGAATTGCGTTTTCTCTCGATCAGAAAGGGCTCGTTAGATTTTGAAGAAAGAAGAGAAATCGAATCACACGTAGAGCATACCTTCCAGTTCTTAAGCCAAATTCCCTGGACTTCTGACCTCAAAATGGTACCAGACATCGCGCATGCCCACCACGAGAAGCTAGATGGAACCGGCTATCCACTGGGACTAGGCGGCCACGACATTCCCATCCAATCCAAAATGATGACTATTGCTGATATTTACGACGCGCTGACAGATAAGGACAGACCATACAAAAAAGCTGTACCTTTAGAAAGAGCTCTAGACATTCTCAAAATGGAAGTCAAAGACAATCATATCGATGGTGATTTATTGGATATTTTCATTGAGGCAAAGGTATTCGATAAAATCAAAAGCAAATTTTTCGGCAACCAATAACAGGATATGCCAACAGCAAGCAAACCAGTGTCCAATAGTAGTGTAGATTTATTCTTACAACGCGAAGTTAGAGGTGTACGAATAGCACTCTATACTAGAATTGTCTTTATTTGTCTTTTCACCGTAATAACCCAAAGAGTCGCCCAGAATCAATTCGAAAAGTCAATTGTTTTTCTCCTTTGTATAGTCGCCTTATCCATATCTCTGGTCTCGCTGTACTTCCTCCAACGAACACAACTATTGCGTATCATTGGCTATATCGGAGCCATCAGTGATGTGATCATAATTGGCTGTTTGCAGGCAACCTGGTATTATTCTGTCGGCGGTGAAACGATCTCTAAGGCTTACCTACTCAAAACAAGTATGACAGAAGTCACATTTGTTATTATGGTGTTACAGTGTATTTCTCTCTACCCGGGATACCCCTTAGTAGTCTGTTTGGGAGGTG
>JBCCIA010000353.1:0-6542 GCA_039028475.1 Spirochaetota bacterium
CTAGAAATCAAAAAAGGTGACTTGAATTCTTGTAAAATGGCGGTCTTATTTACAGACATCCGAGGATTTACCGAAATCTCTGAAACCTGTCATTCAACGGAAATCTTTCACTTTCTCAATGAATATTTGGAAGAGATGGAAGCGATTATCAAACAGTACGACGGCTTTATTGATAAATTTATTGGAGATGCCATTATGGCTTTGTTTTTTCACCCCAAGAATGCAATTACTGCTGCAATGAAAATGCAAGAAAAAGCTAGCAAGTTACAATTCCCCAATGGTCAAATTGTAGAGACAGGAACTGGAATTCACTACGGTGACCTGATACTAGGAACCGTTGGTTCACACGCACGTTTAGAAACAACAGTCATTGGCGACACAGTCAATATAGCCAGCCGTTTAGAAGGACTCAACAAATACTATAAAACGAAAATTCTATTTTCAAAAATAGAACTACCTGGTATAGAAAGTGCATTTGTATGTCGTGAAATCGATAGAGTACGGGTCAAAGGCAAAAAGCTCACTTTGACCGTTTATGAACCTCTGTCTATTCTTTAAACCAATTAAGCAAACGAGGGTTTGCGCATCTCGATTGCAGCCGCAATCCCCTCTTTCGCGTCTGCGCTTGCAATAGATTCTAGAGTTTTTTCATAGTCAACTGCCAAAATATCTTCTATCTGCATAGTCATACGCATCGCTTTCTTAGATTCTAGCATACCGGTGCGACTATTTTTGAGAAACTTACGTGCGAAACTTATGGAGTGTGAAAATACTTCTTCCTGTGCGATAACAGCGTCGATCATGCCAATTTGCATTGCCTGTTCTGCCTTGTACGCATTGCCCTCTAGGATGTGTTGGTTTGCATATCTGACGCCAATTAAATCTTGTAAGGCACGAGCAATAAAAATCGGAACGCGGATTCCTAGCTTCACCTCAGGCAAACCAATGCGAGATTTAGGACTCATAAATCTATAATCCGACAGCAAAGCAATCATACAACCATAGCCCATAGAATGTCCGTTCATAGCGCAGACCACTGGTTGCGGAAAGAGGTAGATCTTCTTGAGAATGCCGAAGAAATACTTTACAAACTCTAATACCTCTTCTTCTGCATTGTTCGCCAGTTCTTGTAAATTCAACCCTTGGCAAAAAACCTTTGGCTGCAAGCTATGTATAATGAGAACTCTAACATCTTGAGACGTTTCTAATGTCTCTAAGGCTTTGAAAAGTTCACGAAAATTATCTAGCGTCAAGGAATTCTGTTCATTCGTATCCAATCCTAAGGTATAAATACCACTTTCTAAATTTTTAGTCACAATTTTTTCTGCCATACAGGCCTCCTTTTAGTTAGATATCTAATTAAATAATAGATTTGTCAACAAAAAAATATCTAGAAAGAAACCTGGGATTATATTTTTCTCTAGATGTGTTTTATTGGACTTCTCGTTGGTACAAAAAAAACTAGTCGAATGAAGTTTCACTCGTTCGTTTATAAATACTTACTGCGGATTGCTGATAATATCGACCTGCTTACAACAGAGTTATTGCAAAACAACGGACTAAAAGGCCTAGGGCGTTCTCACCTAGAGATCCTTACCGTTCTCTTACGCAAAAAAGAAATGACATTATCTGAAATCGCCTTGCACATAGAAAGACGGAAGGCGACTGTAACTGTTTTGATCAAAAAGTTAGAAAAACTTGGCTATTGCCAAAGAAAGGTAAACGAGAATGACCAACGCTCATTTTATATATCCCTAACTCCTAAAGGACAGCAAACAAAACGAGTAGCTTTCCGTATTTTCTCTGTTCTAAACCAAAGTATGGAAGCTGCTTTTAGTACAAAAGAGAGTGAAACCCTACAAAACTTACTATTCAAACTCTACCAAAAAACAAAAGCCAACTCTGATATGTAAATGATTAGGATGTCCTATTTTTTCTCTTACGATACCAATAGACTCCTGCCGCTACAACAGCAATTACAGGAAATAGGTAGACCAAACCATAGAGCAAATTTAAAAACAAGTTTACCATACCTACAAACGCATCTTTGTATTTTGGAACTTCTACCTCTTCAGCTCGATCTGGTCCATAGAGGTATACTTTCACCCTCGCCCAAGTAACCTTATCACGAATTCTCCACTTTTCTAATTTGGCAATATCTTGCGAGTCTTCACTGGCAGACAGTAGGTTTTCTCTATCTTTCCAATCTTTACTATTTTTACTCTGCGCATCCTGCCGTCTTTTTAGACGAATTTGCTCACGCTCCAATTTGATCCGATTCGCTACATTGTTTTCGGTATGGTCAATGGTTCGAATATTTTCAGATTTTAAAAACCCAATCTCATCGATTTTTAAAAGTGTTTCGTACAAATTAGCAGATTTCACCAACAATTTAACATTGAGATAGGGTTGTTTGCCTGTATTGCTACTATGATTGGAAATGATGATTGCTGAGCTATCAGCGATCTCCAACAATCGTTTTCTAGATTGTAAAAATTTCTTGGATTTGTACTGCAAAGATACTTCATACTCCAGCATTCTCTCTCCAGAGAGCACTGTTTTTGGCTTAGAAATGGGTTGTAGCCTCTCTTCCTCTTTATCTTTCATAGCAGAAGAATCATTCTTCTTTTCACTTATTTTTCTGCTATCCCCCTCACTCACAGGTGCATTTTGTGCAACAACAGGAGCACTAGGAGCTGATTCTTCATCGGCAGATGCTGTTTCATAGCTCTTTTTTTCTCCACAGCTTATGAGTAGCAGTGATACTAACAGCAAGCATTGCAATCTAAATTTCATTATCATACTTCTCCTTCTATCTTCTATTAGACTCCTAAAGATAGCTTAAGAAAAATATTATTTACGAGGGTGTTATTTGTTGAAAGTTAGAAAGATGAATACAATAGAAATTATGAGGGAAAAGGATAAGTAAGAACTTCTTTGCCTAAAAACGGACAGAGTTTTGCCCATCCATCACCAGCTGCAATGTCCATCACCAGCAAATTTTTATTCTTTCGTTGGAAATAGTGCACTGCATTGCCAACATGAACTTTGTATTTTTCCAGCAGTAGTTCTCCGTCAAAATCTGTTGTACCATAAACAAACTGTATTTGCTTTTTACGCAACCTATTGCGTGGATTTTGCAAAGCCTGAGAGCTAAGTTTGCGTTGCCAATTGTTGTACATACCCTCTAACCACTCTTCTTCTTCCCGTACAGTTAAGATAAATTTGCTATTAGGAAACTTTTGTTCTAACTGGGAAAAATAAGGTGCAATGCAAAAGTCAGCGATGCCGTCAAAGTATTGCAATACCGATAGTTGGAACATTGCCTTTTGGAGCTCATCCATCAATTGGGTATCAACCGGATCCTGGTATATCGTATAGCCTAGATACGATAGAGCTTTTGTGAGACGTTTGGCAAATGTTTGGTTGAGTCCTATCAAAAAGACTTTTTCACCAGTTTTATATAGAGGGCTAGATAATTCTGTATTATCAACTTCTTTTATAGATAAAGATTTTTTTTCTTGTATTTTCATTGTAGCCAGTTGAGTTCTAGCTAAATTTGGTAGATCGGCTATAAAACTATCTACTGTTTGAGGAGAAGAATCTGTAGGCACTTTTGTTCTCGCAAAGGCAATTGCCTTTTTCGCAATTGTATAATCCATATCAGATTCACTCCAGTACTGCATCTTCACTTGCAACTTGGATCGATTTTGTTCTGTCCGGCTACGCAACTCTCTGAGAGCATATTTGGTAAAAATATCCTTATAGTACTGGTGAAAATCATGATAGATATGGAATGGTTTGAAGACTTTTCCCATTTGTAATTTCTCCAAAGCAAAATAGCGCAAGCGAGATTCCGGTCGCAACACATACTTCAAATCATCCCGAGGGGGATCAATAGTTGCCATTTCTTGTACCAAGTCGATGCGAGTAATATGAACCCCTGTATGCAATTTGCCACGAAACTTATCATAGACATAACAATCTATGTAGGGAAATGTAGTCTCTTCCAAAAAGGGACGCATATCCTCCATCAATAAGCAGTCTGCATCTAGGAAAACTACATAGTCAGAGTTATAGTCAATTTGCAATTGTCGTCGCACTGTCTCCGAAAAGGGAAAAACTTTTTCTAGAACGTGTATAGTGTCAGGCTGGATGTATTTTTTAGCGAGTTCTAGGGCGAGCTGCGAAGTTCTCTCTCCGATACTCCGAAAAACCAAATCAATTTTTCGCATAAAATTCTATTGCATAGACAATGATAAGACTATTGGTAAACTTTTTCATAGCCATTGCGTACCAAATGGCCATTTACCGTATTGGATAAAACACGGATAATTGAGCGGGAATTTGTTAGTTCTTTTGCTAAATCTTTATTTTTCTTGTCCGTGATACGATTCATATAATTGATGATACGGTTTCGCAGATCCGTTTTTAGTTTTGTATCATAGATAATTTTACGTGTCAGGTCACCAATCTTAGAGGAATTAGGGTCAGTATCGGCAGCTAGGTGTATTTCTTTGAGAAGGGAAATACCTTTCTGTGAGGATAAAAAGGCATTCAAAGAAGATTCAAACCTATCTACTTCTTGTGAGGAAAAACCACCCTTTGAACATTGTAAAAGAAATATAAAAATATATGCAAATAGGGAAAATCTAAAGGTACGAAACATATCGTTTGTAATTTAAAACTGTAAAAGAGGTTGTCTACTATTTTTCTTACGATGCAGCTTCATTGATAAAATATGTGTGCATCTGCCCCTTACCCTTCACATCTATCACACCACGATCCTCAAAGACAAAAGAGTTTTTGATTTTCTCATAGACCCTTTCGGAACAATGGACCCTACCTGGTTGGCCATGTGACTCCATCCGAGAAGCAATATTAACCGTATCTCCCCAGAGGTCGTATACGAACTTTTTCGAACCTATCACACCGGCTACAATCGAACCCCGGTGTAAACCTACCCTAAGATTCACCTTAATTCCCCAAAGGTCACGGATATCATAGAAAACCTTGATCATTCGCAGAGAAGCCTGGGCTACCTTTTCCGTATGGTTGTCCGTGGATTCGGGCACTCCGCCAGCAAGCATGTAGCAATCACCGATTGTTTTTATTTTTTCCAAAGAGTAGTTTTCTGCAATCGAGTCGAACTCGGTAAAGATGGAGTTCAGTATATGAACGAGCTTTCCTGGAGATTCTATCTTAGAAGACATTTGCGTGAAACCAGCAATATCCGCGAATAGGACCGTAGCATCAGGGATGTTGTCAGCGATTACATTTTCACCAGACTTCAAGCGTTCTGCGATTCGAACTGGAAGAATATTCAGTAGTAGTTTTTCAGATTTTTCACGCTCCACTTCTAAACCTTCATTGAGCTGGTTGATTTTTTCAATACTGTCATTGAGTTGGCGGTTCTTTTTGGTAATATCGCGGTATGCAGCTGCATTATCTATTGCTATACCGACATAAGATGCTAAAGTACGAAAAATGCTGAGAATTGCCTCTGAAAAATGTGTTTTTTCATAAGTCTGTGCAGATAAAATACCAATAAAACGTTTTTCTACCCATAGAGGAAAGTATAAAAGAGAGTTTGTTTTTCCATCCCATTGCTTCGTCAGCCTTTCGGTATATTGTGGGTATTCGTCATCAATGCTTTCAATTACCAGCTCTTCACCACTTTCATAACAGAGCTTGCTAATCGTATCTTCTTGCAAACTATCTTTGACCATAGCAGGAAGAAATTCACCGTCTTTGACGCAGATGCGGTATTTAACATTCTCTTTGTTGGGTTCATACAGACCAATCATTAAAAGATCCACACGCATGATGGATTCTATGTATTCATAAACTGATAGAATGATTTCTTTGATATCAAGACTGGAGGTAATAGTTTTACCAATCTTACTCAAAACTTTTAAGTTTTTGTAGGAATCTTCCAATTCATCATAGGTGCTGCGCAATTCATCTTGTGTTTTCAATAAGCGTCGTTGTGTAGAATCACCTATTTTTAATAGCTTTATAGTCTGCTTGAGTAGAGCCTCATAACGATTAGAAAACTTTAAAAATCTTTCCTGCAGCTCATCTTGCGAATGTTCTTTTTGCTCTAAAAAGTTGCGAATCGCAGCAAGTTCATTGTATTCTCCCTCAAAAACAGCATGTTCTGGCTTTTTTTTGGCAGAACTAGAATCACGACCTTTGTTTTGCATGTATTAAGAATAAGAAATCAACTCAAAAGGTAGGTCTAAATCGTCAGCAAATTCTTCGCCACTTTCCATCATATCATCATCATCCTCTTGGTAGTACCAACGTACAGAAACCTCACCATCTTCCGAATGATACTTTTCTAAAATATCTAAGATGTCCATTATACACTTAGAAGAACTTGTATTGAAATAGTTTAACTTAAAATCAAAGGAGAGTTTATTTTTAGTAGTAATATAATGATCGATCCAATCAAATACGGGTTTGTAGAAATTCATCGCATTTTCTGGATAGGATTCACCATTGATGGAAGCAGAGCCACTTTCCAATTCTAGAATTAC
>JBCCIA010000354.1:0-6536 GCA_039028475.1 Spirochaetota bacterium
GATATTTCTTTAAACTTTATTTCCCTATCAGGTGTTTTTGGACTTTGTCTGATTGCCTGGCTTTTTTCAGAAGATAGAAGTCGTATCCCTTGGAATGTTATCAAATGGGGAATTGCCTTCCAATTTGTTTTGGGTCTTTTGATTTTTGTTCTTCCTGTTACCCGAGATGCAATCATTGTTGTGAATGATGTCTTGAATGTTTTACTAGATGCTTCTGAAGCAGGGGCAAGATTTTTATTTGGCAAAACAATTGTCCCCTTAGCCGAAAAAGATGCCAATGCTTCGTTTGTAGAATTGGGATATATCTTTGCCTTTCGCTCCTTACCACAAGTAGTTTTCTTTTCCGCTGTCATTACTTTGCTTTATAAAATGAATATCATTCCTCCACTCGTACGGTTCTTCGCAAAAGTTTTTCACAGAACTATGGGTATCAGTGGTGCAGAATCTCTCTCGGGAGCAGCTAATATTTTTGTAGGAATTGAATCAGTCGTTTCGATCCGCAAGTATCTGGATAATATGACGAGAAGCGAAATGTGTGCGATCCTAGCGAGCTGTTTCGGCTCTATTTCTTCCACTGTACTGGGTCTGTATGCCGGTCTGTTAAAAGAGAGCTTTCCTAATATAACCGGACATTTATTAGCTTCTTCTATCTTAACAATCCCCGCTTGTTTTGTGATATCAAAAATCTTAGTCCCAGAAACGAGTAAACCTGAAACCTTAGGTACATTACCTGCAGAAGATACTGATAAGGAATGGGAAGATATGAGCTATATGGACGCTCTTATCAAAGGTGCAATGGATGGGGTAAAAATTGCTGTAGGGATTGCTGCGGTTATTATCGCCGTTTTAGGTTGCATTGCAATTGTCAACCTCTGCTTTAGCAACTTAGCCGGGCTCAAGGGCAACAAAAATCTTTTGCTTCACTTCATTGGTGTAACTTTTAACTATATTTCTCTTGACAACTTTTTTGCCTTACTATTCTTTCCTGTGACCTTTCTAACTGGAATCTCCTTCAATCTGCAAGAAGTCTGGCTAGCTTCTACTTTGATTGGCAATCGTCTCTTACAAACTTCTATACCTTCCTTCAAAGCTCTACAAAGTTTAGCTTTAGATGGACAAATTTCCACAAGGGGCTTATTGATCGTTAGTTATGTTTTGAGTGGATTTGCCCACATCCCTTCCGTAGGAATCTTTGTCGGTGGTATGACAAACATAGTTCCTTCACGTGCAAAAGATATTAGCAGTGTAGCTTTTAAATCTCTCTTTGCCGCTACGCTGGCAACTATTATGACGGGCTGTATCGCAGGTATGTATGACTTCGGTTCACCTTCTGTACTGGGCTTAGATTGATATAAGAGCCTGAAAACAGCTCTTGCAGCTTACCTTATGCGAATAGCAAGCGGCAAGATTTCTCCTTGCAATCTATACCTATTTCCTAGCATTTATTCCTACAGGTACGATCATGAAAACAAATATTACAACATTTCAACTAGATAAGGCCGAATCGATTCAAAAAATCTTAGCAGAGTTTCCACACCACACTAGTAAAAGCTATTTAGGAGAGATTGAATTCTTAGACTCCTTTGACTGGCGGTTGTACCATAAAAATTATAGCCTCTACAAATCGGAAAACTCTTATGAAATACATAATATCCTTTCTAAAAATATCGAAATTTCTACTTGGAACCAACAAAACGCCGCATTTACTTCTGACTTCAGCGATTTACAATTCCAATCCTTCCTCAGTCCTATTCTTGGTATCCGTGCTCTGATCTGTTTTCTCAAATTAGATTATGAAACCTATAGCTACAATATTCTTGATGACAATGAAAAAACGGTTTTGCGGCTAAAATGGGAAATGTTTACTTCTGCAAATAAAGATTTTTCATCCATATTTTATCTCAGTCTATTCCCCCTCAGAGGGTATGAAGAAACATACAATGCTTTTCACAAGTTTCTCAAGCAAATGGATATTGCCCAAAAACGAAAATCACCCTTTCTTACGATTCTTCACGATTGTAAAGCCAAACCCGGTAATTATTCATCCAAGTTCCAACTTTCTCTCTCTACAGATATGTCAGCCAAACAAGCGATGCAGTTAATTCTTGCCAATTTACTCACAACTGTAAACATAAATATTCCTTGTATTATCCAAGATATTGATAGCGAATTTTTACATGACTTCCGCGTAGCCATTCGCCGCGCCAGAAGTGCCCTTAGCCAAATCAAAAATGTTTTCTCAGAACAGCAAACCCTAGAATTGAAAGCAAAGCTCGCAGATCTATCCCGACTCTCGAATGAGTTACGGGATTTAGATGTATACTTATTGAAAGAATCTAGCTACCAAAACCTTTTGCCTCTTTCTCTAAAAAACAGTATCCTTCCCCTATTTCGTTACTTGAAAGAAAAACGAGAAAAAGCCCTGCTCTCCTTTAACAGCTCCATCCAATCTGATACATACCAACAGATTTTGCAGGCTTGGAAAAGAAGCATAGAAGAGCCAACAGACCCCGGAAAAAATGCTGGTATGGCTATACTTACCCTAGCAAAACAACGAATTTATAGTAAGTACAAAAGAGTCATTCGAGATGGTATGGTTATCTTAGAAAACCAAGAGGATCAATTGTTACATGATTTGCGGATCGAGTGTAAAAAGCTACGCTATCTCTTAGAGTTTTTTCATTCTTTATTTTCACAAAGTAAAAGCAGTTATCTCATCAAACAATTGAAAAAACTTCAAAATAATTTAGGTGATTTCAATGATCTGGATGTGCAGAAGACCTATTTAGAAACAATCGCAAACGATCTTCCGGCTAATTCCATCGAAGAAAAAAATACTCTGTTAGCGATTGGAGCACTTCTTGGGGCACTGGAAGAAAGACAAATGACAGTGAAAAACAAATTTGCACAAACTTTTACCGAGTTCGCAGCCAAACCAAATAAGGGCTTATTCCAAGAGCTTTATTCTTCTAAAAAGTCTGCTTCTACAAAGAAATCTAAGGCTTAGAGCAAACTATTGCTATCATATCACCTTGGTCGGTAGCTTTTACTAGATTGTCTGCTATTTTTTTGAAAAATTGATAAGCCCAGCCACTCCCCGCCTTTCCAGTCATTCCGCTACCATAGGTGATGTGGTGCTGTTTTTGGAAACCAATGCTCAGCATTTGCTCTATAAGACCATGTGAAGTATAGTAATAGAGGTGTTCAGGAACGTTCATAAAACGCCACTCTTTGCCCTGCATAGCTGCCAATATACCATAGCGACAGGTGGATACAATCAAACGGCCATTTGGTTTGAGATGGCGAAAGATCTTTTCTAAAGTTTCACGCGGCTGGTGCAAATGTTCTATAGATGCCCACAGCGTAATCAAGTCAAACTTTTCTGTAATTTGTAAATCCCATTGCAAAAAATCATCACGGATAACATCTAAGCCAAGTGTACCACTGGCAAATTCCACAGGTTCTTTAGCAATATCGATACCCTTGGCACTCCATCCCCTATCTTGCATAAAATCAACGAAATACCCCGCAGCGCAGCCAATATCTAAGCTACGCTTTTCTTGAAAGTGTCTGGTATGCTCCCATTCAAAAAAGCGTAAGTCTTCCAAATTCAGAGTGAAAACCCGGCGGATCTCCTTTTTACTTGCTTCCGAATAGTAATTGTTATAACCTCTATCCGTCCGGCGCATAAAGTATTCATTGCTATAGTACTTAGCCACTTCTTGCACGCTGGGCTGTGGATTCACTTGTACTAATCCGCAGTGATTGCATTTTACGATAGAAAATGTTTCTTCTTTGGAACTCATTTTATCGTACAAATGGGTAAACTCAGTTGCGTTACAATTATTGCAGGGGATTTTTTTCATAAACTGTATAAAACTCTAAAAATTTCAGCTTAGGCAAAGCTAGAAAAATCGATTTTTTCAATCCTTTGCATAGCTTTCTCGACATTCTCTTTTTTACCAAAGGCAGACAAACGGTAGTACCCTTCTCCAGAAGGCCCAAAACCTGAACCTGGAGTTCCTACAACATGCGCTTTGTCTAAAATCTTGTCAAAGAAATCCCAAGACGTCATCTTACCTGGAGTTTTTAACCAAATATATGGTGCGTTTACTCCTCCATAGTATTCGAAGCCTACTTTTGTCATTCCTTCACGGATAATACGAGCGTTATCCATATAGTATTCGATATTGGACATGATCTCACTTTTGCCAACAGAGGTATAACAAGCCGCAGCACCCCGTTGGATAATGTAAGAGGTACCATTAAATTTGGTGGTATGTCGGCGATTCCATAGAGAATTGACCCCAACCCTTTGGCCACTTGTGGTATACCCCATCAGCATTTTAGGAATTACAGTAAAAGCACATCGAACCCCTGTAAAACCCGCAGATTTAGAAAAAGAACGAAATTCGATAGCTACTTCTTTTGCACCATCGATTTCGTAAATAGAGTGCGGAACCTGTGGATCGGTTATGAACGCTTCATAAGCAGCATCATACAAAATAATGCTTTTGTTTTTTCTTGCATAGTCAACCCACTCAGACAGTTGTTCCTTACTAAGTGTAGTACCGGTAGGGTTATTGGGATAACACAAATAAATTAGATCAACTCTATCTTTCGGAAACTCTGGTTGGAAATCATTCTCTTGCGTGCAAGGTAGGTAGACAAGGTTTTGGTAACGGCCATCGGGACCCGCTTCGCCAGTACGCCCTGCCATTACATTGGTATCTACATATACAGGATAAACAGGGTCGGTCACTGCAATTTTTGCATCCATAGGAAAGATTTCCTGGATATTGCCCGTATCACACTTCGAACCATCAGAAACAAAAACCTCATCTTCCTCTAATTTTACACCGATGCTATTGTATTCATTTTTAATGATTTCTTGCACTAAAAAGGAATACCCCTGCTCCGGTCCATAACCTTTAAACCCACCTTCTGTTCCCATTTCTTGGGTTGCTTTGGTAATTTCTTGTACAACACTTGCAGGTAGAGGTAGGGTAACATCCCCTATACCAAGTTTGATAATATCTGCATTAGGATTTGCTTCGGAAAACTTTCGTACCCTTCTGTTGATCTCGGGAAATAGATACCCAGCTTTTAGCTTCAGATAGTTCTCATTGATATTAGCCATATTGTTTTTTCCTAGTTATATAGATTGTTTTTCTTATGTATTTGTTAAAATTCATACTCACCTCTTCTATGCTGATGCCTCAGGGATTTCTACCCCCAAACACAAGCATAAAAGTGCCATTCGGACTACCACTCCGTATTCTGCTTGGCGAAAGTAAGCAGCCCCCGGCATTTCATCGAGGTCAGTCGATAGTTCGTCTACTCTCGGCAATGGGTGGAGAATCGTGGTATCCCGCTTGGAAGCAAGAATTAGCTCTTTGTTTATTTTATATGTTTGCCGTAGACGTTCGTATTCTTTGTGGTCTGCAAAACGCTCCTCTTGGATGCGGGTCACATAAATGACATCACAATCCCAAATAGCCTTTACATCTCCCGTTTCTTCAAATTGCAAAGAAGAATCTTGTAGATTTTTCTTGTAAGAATCTGGTAACCTCAACTCTTCTGGTGAGATGAGTATTACCTGTACTTTATAATTTCGCAACAAATTGATAAGAGAGTGTATGGTACGGCCATACTTTAGATCCCCCACAAAACCTATTTGCAACCCATCCACAGTACCTTTTTCACTGATAATTGCATATAGATCCAGAAGAGCCTGAGTCGGATGTTGTCCAGCACCGTCACCACCGTTAATCACAGGCATATCCACCGCACCCGCTGCGATCCGAGAAGAACCCTCTACGGGGTGGCGGATTACTGCAATGTCCGCATAACTTTCCACCATCTTCATCGTGTCGTAGAGTGTTTCTCCCTTGGATATAGAAGAAAATTGAAAACCTACTGTAGAAACCACCCGCCCCTCTAGCCTGTGCATTGCCGCTTCAAAAGATAGCCTGGTACGTGTGGACGCTTCAAAAAAAAGAGATGCCAATAACTTTCCCCGCAACAAACCAAAGGCCTGGTTAGCTTCGTACAAGGCTTTCATCCTTTGTGATTGTAAAGTAATGTAATCTAAATCTTGTCGGGAAAACTGCTCCGTATCCAAGATATTTCGGTAGGGAAAGCTATACATTCTGAGTGCCAATCTTTCTAATTAGGCAATATTTACAATGTATTTTTCGTCAGAAGACAGCTTATAGGTTTGGGCAAAACGGGTATAAGTTTCAAGATCAACGCTAGTAAGGTTTAATCTTACAAAAAAGGCATCTATAAATAGAAAGATATTTATAACATATTTAAAAGTATATTGACAAAACATATACATGGCTTATTCTAAAAAAGTACCGAGTAAGTGGTAAATTTGAAAATCAGGAATATGCGAAATGAAACTCTTTTCAGGCTTAGCCGTATGTAAATCTCTCGTCACCTTTTACTACCAACATCTCTTTGCCTTACTGTTCCAAACTCAAAAATTTTCTGTAAAACTAAGAGGATTTCACAACAGAGAGCTTGTACAA
>JBCCIA010000355.1:0-6520 GCA_039028475.1 Spirochaetota bacterium
AATAGAGAGTGTAAAATATTTAGATTGGAATATAGTTACTTTTAATATAAAGTTAATTCAAAATGAAAGTTATATTCTATTAAGAAAAAGGAAATATTGATGGTTTTAAAACCTCTACCCTGCCAAAAGGCAGAGTAGAACCCAATCCATTTACCCCAAATGCTCTTGCATAAACAAGATCTGCTTTTGCGATAAGTTGTGGTACCGCTCACGCCGCCTATCCGACATATCGGGCTGGCGAGCTAACTTAGAAAGGACAACGGACAACCTGTCCAAAACACCGATGTAATCAAAATCTTCTATAAGTTCCATATTAAGGAACCTCCAATTGTTAAAGTTTAAAGGTCACACAATGGTACACAAAAGACTTGACTAGAGGAACTAGTGGACAAACCTGATGGAGCACCATTGTGTGTGGTTTCTCAGTCCGGGCTGAGTTTGGCGACCAAGACCGGGCTGAGAGCTTTTCCACATCCTACACATTTCGCATACAAGACAACCAGAGCTAAAAACAAACTCTAGCAATCTATAAAAGCACTAGGACAAGTATGATGAGTTAGTAAAAATACGTCTACCATTTTTTAAACAAAAGAAAAAGAGAAAAATTTTAGCGGGCAGCAAAAATAACTCTTGTCAATAAGTTATAAAAATCTTACCTTGGAGATCCTATTATTCATTTAGAAATATTTACAACCGAGTCTAAAACAAAGACATCCTCAGTTTAAGACTCGGGACTTTTTTCACAAATATAAAAAATAATCCTTGCTTACAATCGACAACACAACTAACCTAAGAGATGTTATGAAACACAAAATACTTACAGCAATTCTACTCAACATACTAACACTACTGAACACATCCTGCCAAAAAAAGAAAGACGACACAAATATACAAAACCTAGCCTTTCTACTGTTCTACCAAAGGCTGACTGAAGACAACGCACAGTCCGCTTTTTTAAGCACCTACCCAAGTTGTAACAGTCCATTGACAGCTTCTACAACTTCACAAAGTATCTCGAAAGCGACTACATCTAGTGGAGCATTACAAGCTGCCATTGTATTTACTGTCACAGGAAATGAATCTTTCATTATGACTGGAACAAATTTAGTAGATTGTGATGCAAGCACATCTCTTTCACATAGCTGTCCGATCTATTCTGGTAATGCATGCACTACTTATTCGGTATCTTCTTCTAGTAATACTGGATATACGTATACTTTGAACTCAGACTCAACTCAATTGACTATTTCTGGAATACCAGTAGGAACTTATACAATGTTTTATACTGTTCGGACTTCTTTGGCAAGTGTTCCCTCTAACGAAAGTGCATACCTACAATAAACAGTATACTGCAAGAAAATGAAATACATACAAAATACAACACGCGCTCTACTACTAGCTCTCATGCTAATCCAATGTGGTGAAGATGAAAGCCTAACTGCAAAAAAGAAATACAAAGTAGCCGTGGCCTATTTCTACCAACAAAAACTCGACCTCGCGTTAAAAGAATTCCGCGCAACCAACAAAGCACAACCCGGCTACAAAAACACCAACCTCTACCTAGGCAAGATCCACTACTACAACACCAATTTTCAAAAAGCGCTCACCTACTTCCAAATCTACGCCAAATACCACCCAGACAACTCAAAAGGACTGTTCTGGATTGTCAAAACCGAATACATACGCAAAAAGATCAAACCCCAAGAACTACTCACCCTTGTCAACAAATACCTACAACAGAACAGCAGCAACCTAGAAATCCTCTATATAAAAGCCGAGCTACTACAAGGCATGCAACGCACAGGAGAAGCAGTGATGGCCTACAGAAGCGTGATACAAAATAGCAACTTCCTCAAAGCCAGCTACCTACACCTCGCCGACATCTACCAAAAGGAAAACTTACCCAACAAAGCCAGATACTATAGACGCATAGGAAAAGCACTGAGCACACAAATGAAAAACTACGGGAAGAAAACTCCAAGCCCAAAGGGGACAAAAACCAAATAACCAACAACAGACTCAGAGTAAACAAATGCCAACTTTCTCCAAATCTAGGGAAATTAGTGATTGCCAAAAGTCATATTGTTACTATTCTAAACATAGGATGCCAACCTCCATACCTATAGCTGTATATACACATAAAATAGAAGATATAGGTATATTAGCAATCTTCAGCGTTGGAGATTGTTTCCTTACTATTTTTCTTCCTCAAAATATAGAGACAAAGAACCACGATGGAACCGCTCGTAAGGCAACCCACGGAGCCTCAGGAACCAGTAAGCTCAACCTCAACGCCGGGAAAAACGGTGTCACCGCTAACGCCAGCGTGCAAAACCGAGATGGCAGTTCGACCAGCATAAACCTCGCAAACGGTGGCCCTACTCTCGCTATCAACAACGGCAATTCCAATGTACAACTAGGCCCAGGTGGGGTAAATTTTAACACCACGCAAAACGGGCAACGCTTCCAATTTGGTGTAGATGGCAACGGTCGCACCACATTCTCGACCAGTGGTGGTGATCCCAACAGCGACATCAACCAACTCTACAAAACCGCTGATGACCTACGCAGCATCGCCGATGGGTCTCACCCCGCTTATGTAGAACTCGAAAATGGTAGGCAACAGATCGATTCCCTGCGTGACCCAGCCAGTCCAAACTATGTCGGCAATGTCTTAGACAACGTCCGCGAGGATGTGCAAACCGCTATGACCTTTCCTGACCCAACCGCCGAAGCACAAAACTTGGCTTATGCCACTTTGGGTTATCCCGCACAGCAGATCCTAACAGATGTTACCGGAGATATCCGTGATGCAGCCTCACCCATTCTGTCTATGGCTGACCCAAACAATCCGAATTCTTTGCCAGGTCAGATAAACGGTACAATCACACCACTCGCGGGTATCTTGCAAAATGCAGCAGGTAGTGCTAACAATATGGTCGGTTCCTACACCAATGGTCTAACCACTCCGCTACAAAATATCACCGGCAATTTAGTAAATCTCAACAGCCAACTCACAGGGGACTTGCAAAACCTAGCTTCCCCACTTGGACAAATCTCTTCGCAACTGGCCTCACAGAACCCTATCCTACAACAGGTACATGATTTAGAAAGTCTCATCAGTGGCCTGCCTCTACAAACCAACGGGATGCAAGAGTTGGGCAAGCTCGACAACGCTTTGGACAACCTGACCAATCCCATGAAAGACGGTTCACTCACTACCTATTTGGACAATATTGGCAACAAAGCAGGCAGCCTATTAGACTTAAACAACAATTCTGTCCTCTCGCAATTGGCAGAGACCGCCGACAGCTTGGATGACTTGGCATTCCGCGAAGAGCAAAACCGCGCGATTGCCGCTGTGTCTGGCAATGGTATATTCTCAGGTCTATCCGACTCTCTCCAAACTGCTTTTGACTCCACCAGCAATGGGGTTTTGAATAGTTTTAACTTACAAAACATTCTACCAGAAGGCATCGCCGAAGAACTCCCTGCCGAAGACTTAATCCCAACGGACGGCTCCAAACCCGATAGCTCTGGTGTGCCTTCTACGCCAGCTCCTAGCGGTATTGCACCGGATCAGCTCAGCGCTGTGTTGAAGAAAATCAGCAAGCAAGAGCTGCGAGATTTCTTGGACTTCCTTGCCGAAAATGGTGGGACCACTGGCACTGCTGGGGTTCTCGCCATGCTCGGTGTGTATTTGAACCGCCGTCGTAAGGAGGATGAGCTGGACTTTGAGGGTCAAGAGAACGATGGTGATGGTTCGACAGGCTCACCAACCGAGAATACCGAGGGTGATGGAAATACTTCTGAAGCCTCAGAAAACGCGTCCATGGGCTTCTCTGACGGTTTAGAGGGGTCTCAGGAGATTGGGGAGGGTGGTGCTCAAGCTGAAGCAGTAGTTATTGGTGGAAATTCCAATACTCATTCTCAGGAAGAAATTATTGATACACAAGAAGACTTTTGGCTAAAATCCCCTCAACCTTATGTGGAAGATAATATAGAACTCTTACAAAACTATTATTATGCAACTACAGAAGAAAAAGCACAAGCTCTCTTACAAAGGATTATAGAAAAAGACCCTAATAATGCAGAACTTTACCAGCAAAAATTCGAACAAGCTATTTCAACCTGGCATAGTATTCCTACATACGAAGAACAAATGAACCAATTGGGAAAACCTGCTGAGAATGTTATGGTTGAAACTTTTGGAGAAAAAGAACCAAGTAATCAAATTATAGCTGAATCTATTCAGGATATAAATAGTGAATTAGACTCTTTAGCAGAAATTTTTCAAACATCTGACAATACATTTGATGTAGAAGATAGTTTTGTTTTAGTGGGAGATAACAATACAATCTCAACTAGCCAAGTAGATATTGACTCTGCAGTCAATGAGTTAGAAGATTATTTTATAACTGAGTATACTAAAAACGGCGATCAAGATAAGTTGCGAAAGGTAAAATATAGAATATTATCAAAATACAAAAATTCACCGAAAACAAGAAAGAAAATTTTACAACAATTTGGTACACAAGTATTTGCTGCTTACACAGAAGCTGTTCGTGAAAAAAATAAAGCAAATTCATCGCAAGATGATCAAATTTTGGCTTTGAATCATTTTTTTCGAGATAGAAAACGAGAAGTTAGGTATTATAAAACAAGTGGACCAAATGGAAAATACCAAAGAACTACATTGAATAAAATTAAAGAAATATGGAACTCTGAGATTGAACAGGAGTATAGTGATAAGAAAGAACGTTTAAAAAATGCTATCGAGGATCTTATTACTAAAAATCCGTATGACCATAGAGCCAGTAAGCTAAAACTGAAATTACAAAATCTAAAGACTAATCTCACAATTGAAAGACTATCTGAAAAAATCAGACAATTAGATGGATATGATATGCATCCTGATTTCATAAAAGCAATTTGCTTACAAGAAGCTGGAGGAAAACTTTTAGCAGCTGGTCCTTCTGCATACACTGGTGGTGGATTTGGATATGGTTTCGAAAAAAAGCATAGTTCTGCATATAAAAACCCAGTGTTTTCAATGAGATTTGAAGTAGATAAAATCGACAATGCATTCACTGAAGCTAAGAAGAATCCAAAAACAGCAAAACTAATTACAGAAGACTTTGTAAAAATTTATCGTAAAAACTCTGTAGCAATGAGAGATGCTGAGGATGATATTGGGAAAACTCATGATATATTGCAAACTTTATTCAAAAATGCAAACTCAGTAGAAAAGGAAATCATTTTACAAGGTTCTTCTATGGGAATTTCTCATTTAATGGGATTCAACGCGGAAGAAGCAGGCTATGATTCTGCATTAGCGATGTACGAGGACTTTAAATCTGAAAAAAATAAAAGTTCCTTCAAGCAAGTCTTTGCAACATATAATCGCATTATGGATGCTCGTGGATTGCACGAAGTTCCTCGTGGAACACCAATATATGAATTATCAAAAAATATGAGGAAGGGGTCATATCGTGGTTTGTGGGAAGCGACTCTAGTGTGGAATTCAAATGATGATTACGAAGAAGAAATAAGGAATCGCCTTTCGGACGTAAAAAAAGAATCATCTTTAACCTCTGAGATTTTACCAGGAGATATTCCAGAAAAACAAACTCAATTGAAATCAACCAATTCTGACATTGAAAATACATCATCTGATGAAACTAATAGTAATAACCCAATTACAAATTCAACAATTATAGGTGCAACTACTGTTTCACCAGATACTCGAGAAATAATTGGCCAAAATACATATTCTCCAGAGGAAAGTGTTAATGAAGATTTCTTAGAGAATGATTTTATTTCGGATGACTTGTATATCCAAGACAATGTACAACTACTACAAAACTATTACTATGCAACTACAGAAGTCCAGGCTAAAGAGCTTCTGCAAGAGATGATTGGCCAAGATCCCGATAATGCTGAGTTGTACCAAGAAAAACTGCAAGAAGCAATTACAGCTTGGCATGACCTTCCTACTTATGAAGAGAGGATAGAAAAATTAGGAAAACCATCGGAAATAGTGATGGAAGAACAATTAGGTGAAAAAGAGCCTGATTTAGAATTTGTGAAAAGTGAGATCCAATTAAACGATGATGAATTTGATATTGAAAAATTAAAGATGAGAATTAAGGAATTAAATCAAGAAATATCTGAACTTAAACAAAAATCAAATTCAGAAGACCAACAAGGTTTTATTGGAATTGGTATTGCAAATGCAACTACAGATCCTATCATGCAAGACCGAACTCCTTCATCTGAACCAACTCTAGAAGATGTAGCATTGAAACATGAATTAGAAACTCAGAAAATAAAACGTGATTTTCTAAAACAAAATCCTAATTGTGAACATTTTATCAAAAATATCTTGCATGATAAAAAATATTTCAATATGGGAACTCTTAATGAAGAATATAATAAATTAAAAACATCCATTGCAAATATAAAAGATATTAAAAAAAATAAAGAAATACAAAACTTTTCTCAAAAACTTTTACGTAAA
>JBCCIA010000356.1:0-6508 GCA_039028475.1 Spirochaetota bacterium
AAAAAAAATTCCATAAAATATATACTAATTTGGCAAAAGTAGGATTAAGACTATAAAGTATATAGGATATAATTCAAGTAATTTTAACAAAAAAAAACTTTTTTACTGAGGAACATGTAATAAGCCTAACATATCTAACGAAATCCTAGTTCAAATGGATATCTCTATGGCTTTTTTGCAATAGTGTTACCAAGTTCTTTTGTATGTGAGAATTACTTGCGACTACATTAGAAGTTTGTTCACTAAAGCCTACACCAGTATCATCCGTTAAACTTCCACCGGCCTCCAAGAGAATAATAGATGCGGCGGTTGTGTCCTCTTGCGACAAGTTATTTTCCCAAAGACCATCGAATCGCCCTTCTGCTAGCCAACACATATCTAAACAAAAAGAACCGGAGCGGCGCATGGTTTTACCAGAGACAATGACAGAAGACAACTCTGCTAAAATCGAGCGTATCTGCTTTTTTCGATCTTGCGGATAACCCGGGACGAGGACGGAATGTTCCATTTCGGCAATATCGGAAACCGCAATCCGGTTGCCATTTTTATAGGCACCACGGGTGCGAGTCGCGTAATAAATGTCTCCCAGTCCAGGTACCAAAATGATCCCAGCGGCATTGCTTCCCCTATGTTGCAAGCCTAAAGATACGGCATACAGAGGAATCTTGCGAAGAAAGTTGATACTACCATCGATGGGATCTAAAACCCATTGGAAGTAGTTCTTTCCATTGTGACTTTCCTGCCCTTCTGAGAGAATAGAGTCGTCTGGAAATGCAGATAAAATCATCTCATAGAGAAAGTTTCCCGCTTGGAATTCGGCTTCATCAATCGTACTCTTTTCTTCGGAATCTCCTAAATCGCCAGAGTTCTGGAACTCGGTAGAGAGAGACTTATAAAATTGATGTAGTTTCGTTTCCTGTGATTGGATGTATTGGATGCGTTTTTCCAACTCATCAAAAGGAAATTGCAGCTCAGGTGAGAGGGTATCAGAACTCATATCTAAACCAAAGTTTTGTGTAAATCGAAATGATCTACAAGTTTTTTATTGAAAAGAAGCTTGTCAGAAAAATTCTATGTTAGAATTTAACCATATGGTTGAATCCTCGTTGTACAATTTAGATACAATTTTCCATGCATTGAGCCATCCAAGTCGGAGAGCCATCTTACAGGATTTGCAAGATGTTAAGGAAAAAACGATTAGTGAGTTAGCTGCACCTTTTCCAGTTTCCTTAGCGGCTATTTCAAAGCATTTACAGGTTTTGCAAAAGGCCGGACTGATCAAACGTTATAAGTCGGGAAGTTTTTTCTATGTCAGTCTGAATCCAGAAGCGTTGCAAACAGCAGATGAATGGATACAAGGCTATAAGATATTTTGGGAAGCTCAGCTTGACTCATTAAAAAACTTTTTGGAGACAGAAGAGATATGAAAGCAGAACAGCAAACATTACAAGTAAAAACAATCGTGAAAGCCTCAAAGCAACGTGTCTTTGCTGCTTGGAGCCAATCTGAGTTATTGCAGAAATGGTTTGCACCTGGTGATATGACCGTTGCTCATGCTGAAGTTGAATTCCGAGTGGGAGGACTGTATTTGATCCGCATGCAAAGAGAAAATGGCGAACAACCTACTGTTTGTGGACAATACAAAGAAATTATCCCTGAGAAAAGGCTCGTTTTTACTTGGAAATGGCAGGGGTCCAGCGAAGAGGAAACCTTGGTCACCGTGGAGTTATCGGAGGTTCCAGAAGGTACAGAAGTGCGTGTTACACATGAGAAACTTGCAAGTACAGAACTACTCGAACGTCACCTACAAGGTTGGCAGGGATGTCTTGACAAATTAAGCAATACAATAGGAGAATTACTATGAAACAGAATCCGAAAATTAGTAAAATTGCAATTTTTTATGCTATAATCGCATTTGGACTGTTTACCAACCAAACGACCTTACCCAAACAGGAAGAAAAAGCCAAAGAGGGAGAGGTGAAAACTGTGGCGATCATGGGCTATGATACTGTAGCTTATTTTACGCAAAAGGAAGCGGTGAAGGGTAAAAAAGAGCTTTTCGTAGTTTGGAACCAGAAGCTTTGGTTGTTTTCGAATCTTAAGAACCGCGACCTCTTCCAAGCAAGCCCTGAGAAATATGTTCCACAATATGGTGGACAGTGTGCCTTTGCCATGTCTACAGGCAAGAAAGTGCCAGCGTATCCAGAGCGTTGGTCGGTAGAAAATGGCAAATTGTATCTAAATTCGAATCGCTTCGCCAGCTTTTTGTGGAGTATTGTTCCAAGTAGGGTAGAAAAAGCTGATAAAAACTGGCAAGCTTTGCAATCGTCCAGCAAAAAATAGCTAGTATGATCTTTGCTTCCATTTGCCACAGTGGAAGCAACTTTTGAAAAATAGTGAGTGACAATATTATCTAACAGTGTTTTTATGTATGCTGGTTTCCGCAATGAAAGATCTCAACAGTATGCAGCACCCCGGAAAGTCGCTTTTTGTCTCTAAAATTCTCTATTTTGTAGGTAAGTACCTCTATTGGTTACGCTTCAATGTCAAGGTAGAAGTAGAAGAAGAGATAGATCTACAAGGTCCTGTCTTGGTACTGTCGAAGCACTCCAGCAATCATGACATTGTTATAGGTTATCCAGTTCTAGTAAACCATATCAAAAGACATCCTTGGTGTATTATTAAGGATAGTTTGGCCAAACCGTTCTTTTTTGGTTTCTTTCTCAAGATTGGTGGAATCCCAGTCGATCGTAAAAATCCAGAAAAGAGTAAGAAACAATTGTTACTAACCAAGAAAACTCTGCACGATGGCAATGTAATGGTGATTTTCCCGGAACAGTCACGTTACCCAGGTAAGATGGGGCGTGGAAAAGTACCGGGTTTTCGTTTTGTTGCTGGTAAGCCGACTGAGCCTCTCGCGGTCGTTTGTGCTGGCTATGAATATGGCAAAGGTTTGCTGCGTAGAGATGTTACCATTCGTTTTGGCCGTAAAAAAGAGTATACCAAACAGATGCAGCCGGATGTTTTTCTGCATGAGTGTATGTTGGAAATTGCTAGTCTTTCCAATCTTACCTATACCTTTCCTGCACCTCAAGCGAGTAATTCTGAATGAACTAAGTGATGGTTTGTGTTTTAACTCTTACAGATTCATCTCCATTTACCCACAAAAAGTAAACTGTTATCTCTTTAGAAATTAACACCGGAAAAAATACTTGTGCCATTAGTATCCGTTTAGTATTCTGATTATTCGGTTTAAAAGGAGGAGAACAGCTATGCCAATTTATTCATTAGTTCTGACAATAATAGCCATTACAGTAGTTTTTACAGGTTTAGTTTTCACGGGTTTTCGAATTATAAAAAAAGAACTTAAGAAAGAATTGCTTGAAGAGCTAAAAAATGCTCGATAAAGTTCTTTTTGTTCTTCTCGCAATCATAGGTGGACTATTAATTGCTTTAATCTTTACATATAAAGAAATGGAAATTTACTATAATACTTTTGTAACAGTTATTACAGTAGTTAGTTTTATACTCAGCCTTTGGGGATTTTTTAAAAATAAAGATTAATTCTCTTATTACAACACGCTTACACATGTTTCAATTCTAATCTAGTTCAAGTATAAACCCGTTATATATACCACTCTCGGCATAGTTTCGATGCGATTCAAGCACTTTTCTGATCGTCGATCGCCAGTAGTGCAAAAACCCCCGGGGATCGACAGACTTTTTCCATTTTAAGGGACATAATCTAGGAAATAGGAACCTATATTACTAGTTTTTTGTACAAAATTTCTCTGCACAAGCCGCAAATTCCCAGAATTATGTCTCATATCTCCGCAAAAACCACAAAAATCGACAAAAAAGTCGTCGATCGGCGATCGAGTCACGCCTAACGTATTAAATTGCCCTCACCCAGCAACCCCAACATAAAACACCCCCGTACCGTAGCGACTGATTGTATCAGTGGTACGATCGTATCTGCCATAAACCCAGAATAAATCCGCAAAAAAAGAGTGGACAGATTTCTCACCATTTATCACAGTATCTAAGTACATTATTAGCAAAAATGTACTTATGCGAAAACAGCTCTCAGCCCGGTTCACATCGCTAAACAGTCCCGGACTGAGAAACCACACACAAGGTGCTCCCTCAGACTTATGTGCTAGTACATCTAGTCAAGTCTTTTGTGCCCTTGTGTGTTCCCAAAATTTTGAACAAACAAGGAGTTTCCAATGGAAGCAACAGAAGAACCCGATTACAAAGCCTTATTCGATAGGATGGAAGTCCTCATTGATCGCCTCTACAACAGGAGTAAATCCTACCGCAAAAGACGTCGTAAACGTTACCGCAAGCTATTGCACAACCAGCTCAAGTATTTGCGTGCACAGCTAGAGTAGGATCGTTCTGTGTCTCGGGTGCCTCGACTACGCTCGGCATCCGGGATTGCTGTAATTTTTTAAGCTCACAGTTTTCCAGTCCCCCGTTCTCGGGGGACTTAGGGGGAAATGAACTAGGGAAATTTTGCCGGTCGAGTAGCTGGAGAAAAACTTTTTTTCTCGTTTTAAACTCAATTCAGCATATCGAGACCCAAACTAGGGAAAATGCAGTTAACGTCTCTTAGGCATAAAGCTCGCATCCAACAAAAATGCCGGTTTTTTATACCTATTGGATATTTAGAAAAGCTTTGTCTTCCCTATATAGAAAAGATAATTGAATAGATATTTATAGAATTAGAAGGTGGTATGTAAAACGGATGGCTACTTTTTTATGAATCCAATACTAGAAGAACTCCAGCGAATGCATGATGATCTTGTTGTTCTTATGAAAGCTAGTTCTAACTGGAAAAACCAGAAAAAGAATATAGAGATTCTCAACTCACTTGCTATAAAAGAAATCGGAGAATCCATGGAGACAGATCTTGTAGAATCTTTTGCTTTTTGGATGGATTCTGAAATGACAGGCATGGATACCCCTAAACCCCTTGGGTGTGTTTATTTTGAGTATGACTATGAAGATAATGAAGCCCTGGGTTTTGGTTATGAGGTGTGCAAGCCAAAAGAAGGTGAAGTATTTATCAAACGAGAAGAATACGATTTGGAAGATGATACATTCTATGACTGTGGCGGGATTGATATATCAGCTATTGTAGATTGCGAATATGAGGAGGACGATAGTAGTGAATTCGTTGATCTCCAAGGGTTTAAGATAGCCGAGGCTCTTCATTATGGTATCAAAAAAGCCATTCAATCCGAAAACTTTACAAAGCTTGTGAAAAAGAATACAGTATATTTTCTTATCGGAAGACACGACAGGTGGCCTTCACTTGCCTACCTATGGGAAAAATAAAAGCTTTTCAAGGAACAAACCAATGCTAAGTGATGAGATTTCTAAAATTTTACAACACGTTAAGGTGATTGGTTTTGATCTGGATGGTACGCTGTGGGACAACAAAAATACAATTGCTGTTGCCATTGAAAAACAATTTTCACTACTCCAGAGTTATCTACCTGGAGTGTCCAGAAGCGAAGTGAAAAAGGTATTTTTACGTATTGTTAAAAAGTTGAAAGCCAGAAATGCAACACTTTACCATGATGTAAGCAGACTTAGAAAAGATGCATTGCAAGAATTCTGCCAATATTTTAATGTCCATGCTAATATAGCAACAGAGGCTTTTGACGCTTTTTACCAAGCACGTCAAAAAGTTGTACTGTATCCGGAAACACATGAACTACTCAAAGTATTATGCAAAAATTATATATTAGTTGCGATTACCAATGGAAATGCCGACCTCAAACAAATTGGCCTGGATGATTATTTTCAATTTTGTTGGTATGCGGGAATAGATGGTCTGGCAAAGCCGCATCCAGATATGTTGCTAAAGTCCTGCCAAAAATTATCCATAGCTACTTCCGAGTTTCTCTATATTGGGGATGAATATGAAACTGATTGCCAAGCGGCCTCGCAAGCAGATACTCCATTTATCTTGCTTTCTTCCGGGGGCGTACATAAGAATACAATCCAACTAAAAAATTTACAAGAGCTATACCAGCTTGTTTTGCAATGTTTATAATCCAGTTTTAAGCAAGAATATAAAAATACGAATGGATTGGTTTCTTTCTATATTTTTTTTTGCTTTTTATACAATGGTTTTAATTACAAATTGGAATTCCTTATTCAATAGAAATTCAATGCTCCCGTTTGTTGGTGTTGTTAGCGGATTTTTGGGGCTTTATTTTCTTCCCATACCCGTTTCTTATTTTTGCTTAGTTATAATGGTCATTTTGGATCCTGGAGGACTTTTGTACTTATTGGGAGTTCTATACCTTTTAATTTTCCAAAAAGAGAAATAATGGGTTTTTGAACTTTGTGTAAATATTAAAATATTCTTATTTTTCCAAGAAAATCCTCTAATACAATGTAAATTCACATTCTTCAAAGTCTGCAATAACTGTAAATCCCAGTTTTTGATACATAGCTATAGCTATTTCATTATCAGCTTTGACATTCAAAC
>JBCCIA010000357.1:0-6504 GCA_039028475.1 Spirochaetota bacterium
TAGCAAGGTAAAAAAATAAATTGCTTTTACTGGTGGTTTAGTTGTTTTATGATTACAATGATTGAGGAAGAAATATACTGTGTAAATAAATAGAAAATTGCACAACAACCATATCATTGAACCTTTATTTATGAAAGAATAAGTGAAATATACAACTATGGCTGTAATGAAAAATAGCAGTGAAAATAAAAACCTATCTTTAAAAATTGTTTTTCCCATTATTTACTCCTACTTAAAACTCTCAAATACATTTTGTAAGAGTCGTTTACTACCTTCTGACAATGGTACTTTTGCTTGTATTTCTACTCTGACTTGTTTTCTTTTCTTTGGTTCCATGCTGTTATAGATTTTGCCTACAACACTTTGAATAGCTTGGTTATAATCCTCTTCGGAAAAACCTGCTATGTAATGAATTTCTAACCTGTCAATCTCTGCGTATTTTGCTTGTTTCGATTGTTGGTTCCATAGAGATAGATACAAGGAATCTTGTTGCCAGTTTGGCAGGTTGTTTGCACCAATGATACAACCTACCAAGTTTTTAACACCGTGGATAATATGTTTTTTGCCACAGTCGGGAATGGGACATTCGTAGATAGCATAAGGAAAAGTTTCTATTTGGGGAACGACTCGCAGGTAATGCTTTTGGCAGAGCATGGTTTTGCTCATATCAAGTTCTTGTTTTTCTTGTGCAGACGCCCGGTAGAAAAAGAGATAGACCCTAGCAAAGATATCTAGTAAGACCAGATTGAGGGCAAAGGATAGATACAGAGAAGTGATGTTACTAAGAGTTATCTTTTCTTGTAGAATATAATTGATAAAAGCATAAACGGCTAGTGCACTTAGAATGGTAAAGAATAGGTTGTATGCAGATGGAAATCGCTTTTTGCGAGCACGTCTGTATCTAATGGAAGACATTAAATAGATCTGACTTATGCTTGTGAATAACCCTCCGAATAATACTATATGATATATGCTAATCACTTGGCTAAAAGTAAAATAATAGAGGATTGTAGCAAGTACTACGGATGTTATAGCAAAATAGTATAACTTGGTTTTCAAAGAATTTTCATTTGTTTGTATTTCTCTCTGTGCTTTATAGCCCAATCCTAAAGATGATAAAGTTGCAAGAACTGTAGGAAATCCTGTCCACCTACTGATTACCATAATAATACCCCCACACATAACTCCTACTACAGCTCCTAGCATCGATCCAAATACAGAGACCCCAAATGCAGAAGCACCAGATTCATCCTCATTTGTCAATTCTCCTAAGAACAAACCTGTCATTGTTCCTAGTACAACTCCAGCTATGGCTCCTATTTCTGTGTCGGCTTTTTGATTCAAAAGTGGGATGCTTCCCAGAACTTTTAAAAATATGCTTCCCAGTGGGATTAGAAGTCCTAAAAAAACTAGCAAAAAGGCAGTTGTCCCGATAACTTTTTTTCTTGGTAAAAACTTCGTTACCCATATAGCATAGAGTAGAAGGTAGCCTAATGAGAATAGATAAATTCCAGTCTTGCTAAAATGGGCATTTGTATCTATACTATGAAAAACCTGTGAACGGAATATTTCTACTAGTATGCAAAAAAAGAAAATACAAATGGTATACAGCTTTATCTGCGAAGAATCTTGGAAAAGAGTCATACCCGAACGGTTGAGAATAAAGGATAGGGAAAAAATAAATAAACTATTGCTTAAAAACCAAAGTTTTGCAGTGAAATTCATTTGTTGCAATAAAAAGGGCAGAGTTAAAAATGTTATAACAATCGGTATGGCAAGCAAACACGCATCTTTAAGCTTGATTCGATTCATGATTTAACTTGGATTGTATTTGGAAAGGTTTCTCGCAACAATCTTTTGCTTCCTTCTGATAGTATTACTTTAGCTTGTATTTCTACTAGGATTTGTTTTCTTTTATGCTCTGGCATACTATTGTAAATTTTTCCTACTACACTTTGTATCGCTTGGCTGTAGTCTTCTTCGGAAAATGTATTGACATAGTGAATTTCTAATACATCAATTTCTCCATAGCTTGCTTGTTGGTTCTCTGGATTCCATAAGTGGATGTACATTTTTTCACCGAATGATAATATATTTAAAGAGCGGGAATCGCTAATGCAACCTATTAATTGTTTGACTCCTTGGACAAGGTGTTCTTTGCCGCAATTTGCTATGGGACATTGATGCGAGGAGTAGAAGAAAGCTTTTCTTTTTTTTACAGAACGTAAGTGGTGTTTTTTACAGAGAGATGTTTTGCTTTGAAATTGGTGTTCGGATTTTTCAAGTTGGGATGCTTGCTTGCAAAGTTGAAAGATTTTATTGTATACTATTAATAAAGAAAATGTGGTAAAATATGTAACAAAACTAGGGGAAATTTTCTCAACAACGGTACCTTGGCTCAACTTGTAAGTCATCGCATAAAATATACCTGCAGTTGCACTAATAACTAAGAATATATATATTGTATAACTTAGAGAAAATACTTGGAAAGGTTGGTAAACTTTTCTTTCACTGTTTATTTCTTTTACAATAGAAAGTAGAAAGAATTGTCCTATAATATTCAGTGATATACTTAGTACGCAAACAAAAGTGAAAATAAGTAATTCACCTTGGAATACTTGCATGTTGTACCCATAACTGGTAGGTATTTTGGCGAGTAGGGAAAATAGAAGGAAGTAGTAAATTTTTCTCTTAAATCTACGGAAGTTTGCTTCATTTATTTTGAATAGAAACACAGCGTAAATCAAAAAAATAGTAGTGATGATTATTAGGATCGCTTGTTTGTATTGCCCTTTATCACTGAGTACTTCCATAGTAGAGCCTAGTATGGCTCCTATAACAATTCCACAACAGATTGCAACTACTGTATGTATAGGTTTGGTGAATTTTTGTAGGACTGCCGCAAACACAGAACCAAAAATTCCACCTAGTATCCCCGACAGGTTAGGGGCTATAGAACTGGATGTGTCAAATACTTGTAAGATGATAATTTGAGGAGAAAATAACAACTTCAAAAAAATGGCAACAAAAGTGGTAGCTGATATGTATAAATAGGTATATGGATGCTGCCTAAAAAATAAAATGATCCAAATAGGAGTTACTAGTATCAGGATCGTACTAACTAACTTACTAGTCAGTATGATAAAGTCTTCTCTTGTTTGCATTCCATGGTATAAATCGGTTTCGAATAGTTTTAAAACAACTCCAATGCTGATAAGAATAAAACTCGCTATACCAATTTCCAATGATGGGTGCAATGGGAGGTTTTTCCAGTAGTTTGCCAATAGAACAATTGCAAAAATAAACAGAATCGTCGCGGAAAGCCAAATTCTAGATTCAAAGTCTACCCCAGAGTAGGTATAAAATAAAGTGATAAATGCAATACTCGTTAAGAGAGCAAATAGAAATATATCTTTGAAAACAGTTATTTTCATTTTACTTCTTAAATATTAGAGACAATTATCTGGAAAAACTATAAAAAAATTTGCCAATCTGCAAATGCTGTTTCAAATGAACAAAACCAGAATCATTGTAGTCGAAAGCAATTGAGATGCAACTTGATTGTTTCCGGTTTTTATTAAAAGTTTTTTTTGTCTAATTATTGTATTTTGCTCCCGTAAGACGAGGGTGAAATACCCTTCCTTCGGAGAATATCCTATCCAAGGTATTGATATTTCTCGTCACCAAGGTTTGATAAATTGGCAAAAAGTAAGATCTGAAAAATATCGTTTTGTATACATAAAGGCTACTGAGGCTACTGAGGGTAGTGATTATGTGGATTCTCAGTTTAAAAACAATTGGAAGGGTGCAAAAAGTATAGGAATAGCATATGGAGCTTACCATTTTTACCGCTTTTGCAAAACTGGTCGCGAGCAAGCAAAAAATTTTATATCAGTCGTTCCAAAAGATAAACAATCAATGCCCCCTGCCATAGATTTAGAGTTTGTGGGGAATTATGCAACATACAAAAGCGTAAAAGTCATTTTAAAAGAAGTATCAGATTGTATAGAGCTAATATACAAACATTATAACAAGCTGCCCGTTATTTATGCTACTGGTTATTTTCATCGTAAATATTTGAATAATAGATTTAAGTCTAATAGAATCTGGATAAGAAATATCTATTTTAAGCCAAAACTAGTAAATGGTAAAAGATGGTCCTTCTGGCAGTTTTCCAATCGGGGAAGAATATCTGGAATAAAAACTTATGTAGACTTAAATGTATATAATGGTTCCAAAAAAGAATTTATCAGATTTATACACTAAACTATTGTACTGTCTAAGGAGTAGTAGTAAACTTTTCCCAGATCGCATCTGCACCCAATTTAGGAGAACCTTTTCGTTTCTCTTCAGCTTCTCGGATCAAAGAAATTACCATGTTATTATAGGGGGTCGGATAAGATAATCTTTTGCCCAGTTCCACAATTTCACCGTTTAAGTAGTCAATTTCCGTTTTTCGTTGGCGTTGTAGGTCTTCCCACATAGAAGAGCGAGCCTGTCGGTCTATCTGTAACATACTAGAAGCAACACGAAAAAAGAGAAAATCAGGTAGGCTTAAAATATGCGGAGCTAACCAAGGGATCATGGTACCTAAACTCACTGTTTGGATTTTGGCTCGTTTGAGAACGGCAAGACTTTCCTGCATCAACTTTGCCAATAGCAAACGAAAACGACGGTTTTCTAATTCTTCGCGTAGAGGAATTCCTGCAATGGCGTTGAGTGAGTTGTTGATATTGAAGATGAGCTTGCCCCAGAGGACTCCCTGCATATTTGGGTGTGTTTTCATCGCTAGCTTGGATCTACGGAAGATTTGTAGTATGGTATCGGAAATTTGTGGTAGTTGTTGGATGAGTAGTTGTCCACTGGTTCCACAATGAAATCTGCCGTTGCCACTTGATAAAACGTTATAGGGAACAGATGCTGGGAGACAAATCGATTCAGGAAATATGTGACGTATGGTAGTAGGATTGCGAGTGCCATTTTGAAAACTGATGAATACTTTTTTCTCCCAAGCAAAGGAGCACTTACGTAAGTCTTGCAGGAGTGATTCTGTATCTTGTGATTTAACGGTGATGAGATAAATATCGGCTTCTGCGAGTTGGGTCAGGTCGGTCTCGTATTGAATCTGTGCAGCGGGAATTGCAAAGCTCTGCCCGTACAAATTGCTTATATGCAAGCCACACTCCTGGAGTTCTTTTTGCATTCGTTTCCTACCAAAAAAGTATACGTTTTGTTCGGCTTGTAGAAGGTGAGCACCTAAATAGCAGCCGATGCTGCCTGATCCTAAGATTGCTATTTTGACCATACTGCCTACAACATTCTTTATGACTAAAAGGTAAAGCTGTTTTGGGATTTACTCTAAATCGGAGTAAATCCTGTTCCTCTCGGCTTAGCACAAGCTACGCTCGGGGAACAAAATTGTTGTGTTTTAAGAATTTTTACTCTTCCATTTCCTTGCGCAATTCCTTAATCAATGCATGGGATAGCTTACGGTAACGGATACGCCGTCTACGTGAGTAGATTTGGGGTTTACTGAGCCTGTCTACGCAGACTGTGAGTCTATCAAACATGCCTTTGGCATCAAAATCTTCTACTTGTTCCATTGGAACCTCCAAAATTGTAAAATTAGAGAATACACAATGGTACACAAAAGACTTGACTAGATGTACTAGTGCAGAATCGTAATGGGGCACCATTGTGTGTTGTTTTCTCCGTCCGGGGTAAGCTTGGCGGCGACACCGGGCGGAGAGCTTTTCGCATAAGTACATTTTTAGTAATAATATACTTAGTTAGAGTGATAAAAGTGAGATAAATTGTCCACTACTTTTTTTAATCTGCTTGGTGTCACTCTAACCATGCAAATTGTAAATCTGGATTACAGATTGCATGGTTTGTAGAAAAAAAGTCTTTCCACTACTGCTTGCCTTGCCCCTTACAAAGACCTTACGGAAAATAACTTGACACAACTGCAAAAATCTCAAAATCTCTGCGTATGAAGAACCTGCCTTTGGGTATCCAGACTTTTTCCAAAATCATTGAGGGAAATTGCTACTATGTGGATAAAACCGAGTATGTAGCCAAACTAGCGAATCATGGTACCTATTTTTTCCTATCCCGTCCTCGTCGATTTGGCAAGAGTCTATTTCTAGATACGCTAAAAGAGGCTTATGAGGGGAATGAGGCACTTTTTAAAGGACTATTTTTAGAAAAAAACTGGGATTGGTCACAGAAATATCCTGTTATTAAGATTAGCTTTGGTGGAGGAGTTACGCAAAGTAAAGTTGATCTTCTTGAAAAAATAAACTGGCTATTACAGAATAATCTCAAAAAATTAGGTATAGTTTCTGAATCCAAAAACCCTTCTAATACCTTTGCTGATTTAATTAAAAATACCCACGAAAAATACCAACAAAAAGTGGTCATTCTCATTGATGAATATGACAAACCAATTCTAGATGTGATTGACAAAGAAGAGGTTGCACTGCAAGCTCGAGAAGAACTGAA
>JBCCIA010000358.1:0-6502 GCA_039028475.1 Spirochaetota bacterium
CATGTGGAAACTCCTTGTTTTGTTCAAAATTTAGAGAACACACAAGGGTACACAAAAGACTTGACTAGATGTACTATAGAATAAGTCTGAGAGTGCATCCTTGTGATGTAGTTTTCTCAGTCCGGAGAAAGTTTGCCGACCGAAACCGGGCTGAGAGCTTTTCACTTGGCTTTTGTTTCACATAAATACGTTTGAAGCGTACGTGGACATAGTGAAGTCTTATGAAGTATCTGTCTACTATTTTTCTGTAAGCTGAATTTCTATTCGCAAGATCTAAGGCGTTTCAAAATATACACACTCCTACGCGCAGCAAATTTAGCTTTATCGCAAGCAGTATATCCGTAATTGTCACGAATCCTTTTACTGGCTTTCTTCTGTAGTAAAAACGTAACAACAGAAGTATGTCCTTTTCCGGCTGCATACATCAGTGCCGTTCTGCCCAACTCGTCTTGGAAGTTTATATCAAGTTTTCCTTGGAATAACTTTTTAAGTTTAGCAAGACTCGCACTTTTCGCATATTGCAGTAACTCTTGGTTGCGCTGCGATTGAATTTTGTGGGCGACAGGTCTATTCTTGGTAATAAAGGGAGTAGGGGCTAGGTACCCATTCGTGTACCTAGCATAGCCGGGGCCTATGGGTAGACGGATGTCATTTCTCATTTCAAAATGCAAATGTGGGGAATAGATACCGCCTGCATCTCCTATGGTACCGATGATTTGGCCTCTAGAGACAAAGACTCCTTTTTTGACTTTACGTTTGGCAAAGTGCGCGTATAAGGATTCTAGTAGGGTTCCATTGGGTAGGTAGTGGACTATCCGAATTACGTTTCCCCAGCCTCCACCGTGATCATCTGAATAACTTACGTAACCATTGGCTATTGCGTAAACGGGATCACCATAATCATTGCGCAGGCGATTGTTCCAGTCTTCTCCTAAGTGAAAGTTGGAACCCATATCCTGGGCGCTATAGTAATTGCGAGCGTTGGGTTTTCCTACAGGAAAGTCAAAGCCATCGCTAATGTATTTGGGATAGTCTAAAAACTTTCTTTGGTAAATTTTCTCTAGTGAAGGTTTGTGCTTGTACGTTTGGTCATTTGAATTGCAAGAGAGAAGTGCAATACACAGCAAGAGAACTTTCCAACACTTTTGCATGGAGTAACTAAAAAATTAGCTTATTTGATGACTTTTCCTTCAATTTCAATGACCGGAGAGGGAGAGGCTTGGTAGTGATCATTTTCTGGTTCGTAGTAATTAGGATTCATAGGTTCCACTGTAGGGTTGCTTTTGGAAGAGCGAGATGCCAATAGTCTCCATGCGGAAGCTATCAACCCTACACCGAACAATACAAATACAAAAACCCCTAAAAAGGCAAACACAGCAATAAGGATGGCAACTGATA
The DNA here is from genome assembly GCA_039028475.1 of Spirochaetota bacterium. Lineage (GTDB taxonomy): Bacteria > Spirochaetota > Leptospiria > Leptospirales > Leptospiraceae > JBCCIA01. The sequence continues at coordinate 1,399 of JBCCIA010000358.1, forward strand.
CAATGGTAAAAATTATCCTGAGGTATAGAGGTACTGGTTGGTTCATATTGTATTAGACTCATCTTGAGCCAATTTTGGCCTATTTTTTGGAAAATTTACTTTTTACTTTTTGCACAAGCTTGCCGAAGGCTTCCCCGACATCTAAATTTTTCAAGTCATTCAGGCTCATTTTGCCTCCACCTTCTAAAGCTACTTGAGGAGCTGCACTTGGTTTTGTGACTTTGGGCTTTTCTTCTTCCATAGGGATTGGTAAGGCGTCTAACTGGATATCAATACGTAGGTATTTTTTATTCAAAAGACCTAGTTCAATATCACCCCCCAAAAGCCGCAGAGTTTCATTGATGATGGCCCAACGGATCGATTCTATATTTTCTTTGTTGATTTCTGATAATTCTTTGTACAATTTATAGGTCACTGCTTGGTTTTTGTGGTAGAGCATAAAGCGAAAGTGGATCTTATTGTTTAGGTCATTGGTAATGATCAGATCGATATTTTCAAAGTCCTTGAATCCAGAGAAATCGATTAGACGGATAATAAGGGAGTTTATGAGTTCTAAGTTATTTTCTATCTCATACCTTGGGTCTACTTTGATAGTATAGGTGATCTGCCCTTCAGGAATAACGATTTGGATATAATCAACAAAGTTGACTTGCTCTATGTACAACATCTCGCTTGTAACTTCTAAGCGTGACAACTCTAGTATATCGTCCATGGATTGTTGGATTTGGGTGAAATCTTTTTTGACTTTGTGTAGAGAGCTCTTATCAGTGGTTTGGGCTTTAAGACCTTGCATGATACCAATCGACTCTTTGATGGACAAACTCATGATTTTGTCCATATAAAAGAATAGCTTCGCGCGGAAATTGTCGACTTCTTTCAATTGCTCATAGCGTTTGAGTATATTGATTTTTAAGCCAATAAATCGCATACGTAGTGCAATGGTACTGGAAAAGATAAATACCAAAAAGGCAGTGTCTATGGAAGATTCAAGGTTGAGGATGCCCATTTCGACAAAAATTTCCTTTGTCACGGAATAGAAAAAATACAAAACAGAAATAAAGAAAATCAATGTCCCACGATACGAACCCTTAGTGACGCGCAGTAGATTCTGGAAGAATACAATGAGCGAACCTTTTACGGTTTCATTCATTTTCTGGAAAGATAAGTATAGAGAATAACCTACCAATACGATTATATGTAAGGACCAAAACATCACTATGTTATGCCAGATGACAGGATTGCGAAATACAAAAAAGGCAATAGCTATAAGTGCATTTACAATTCCATAGTAAGTTAGGTACTTATGTCTTTTCAGTTTGAGAAAGTGGCATAAGTAAAAAATGTACAAATAGGGAATATTTAGTAAGATAAAGTATTCTAAGAATTTATACAACGAGAAGCTATCAAAAAGAAAGAAGCGAAACTCATTGCGCGTAAATTGGTAAAATGCAAAAGCAATGATAAAAATAGCAAAAGAAAAATACTCTTTCAAGTCCCCGATTTTGCTATAGTTGATCAAAAAGAATATGCCTATAAAGAAGTATACACCGACAAATATTAGATCATCGCTGGCTTTCTGGAATGAAAACGAATAGGCTTTGCCATAATCGGTAAGGGCAATCGGATACGAAACGATTCCTGAGTTGGTAAGAGAGCTAGATTCTATATAAATTGCAATCGTGTTTTCTCCAATTTGCAATGTATTATTAGGGATTCGGTATATTCTTTCCCTATCAAAATTGTATTTTTTGATAGTTTTCTTTCTCGCAGAGCTTCCATTGATACCAATGAGTTTGCCATTGATATATACCTTATCGCTTGTGTAAACCCGGCCTAGATAGAGTGCTTTGTTGCCAGTGACATTTTCGGGTTCTAAGTTGAATGTTTTGCGTAGCCAATATCTTTTAGATTGGCTACGGTTGATCGTTCTTACGTTGACTGGTAGAGATATAGTTTGCCACTTCTTGTGCTGAAATTCTTGCTTAGAAAACTCTGGTTTGTTTTTGAAATTTATGTACCATTCATCAGAAGATAGATCAATTCCTTGTTTGCTAAAATCACTTGCCGATTGGCTGCATTGGATACATGCAAAGACTATGAGTATAAACTGTAGTATATTTCGAATCATTACTGTTTGTAGGGAAGTGTTACAATAAATTTTGCTCCCTTGCCTCCGTTACTTTCCAAGGAGATCTTACCATTCAATGTGGCGACGGCTTGGCGAATGATATTTAGACCAATACCGGTACCAAAAATCTCCTTTCCTTTGCTAGTATTATTGCCTCGGACAAATTTTTTGAAAATTTTCACTCTGTCTTTTTCGCTAATTCCAGACCCAGTATCACTGACAAGTAGAGTTAGGTACGTACCATTGGTATCTATTTTTACTTGGATAGGGCTTTCTGGAGGAGAGTATTGGTAGGCATTTTCGAGCAAATGGTAAAATATATAAAACAGCAAATCGCGACATTGTAGAATTTCAAGTTCTCCCGTACTAATCTGTAGGTTTACTTGGTCGCTGTTACGAGATAAGCGAGAAGATACCAATTTGTTCACCTCTTCCAGCAGTTGGTTCAGCGAAAAGCGATCTGTTTTGATCTCGTATTGCTTATTTTCCAAGTCATTTAAAAGCAAAGCATCTTGGATCAGGGTTTCCGTTAGGCCAGTATAGATCTCCATTTCTTGTAGCTTTGTTTCCGAGATTTCATTGATTTTGTTTGCTTTTTCTTTTTTTACCAATTGTAGAACTTTTTCTGTATAATGCTTAAACTCTGCGGATATGTTATAGAGAAAATTGGTTTTTAGCCTTTCCATTTGGATCAAATCTTTTTCTTGTTTGAGAAAACTACGATAATTATCAACCATATCCTCAGACAATTGTAAAGAGATATTGATTAGAAAAAGCATAAATCCATAGTGCATGGTGCCAGGGATAGCAAATACATGAATAGCAGTTAAAGCGTCTACTATGACACATGGTATCACAAACAAAAATCCTATTGCAATATATTTCATTTTACTCTTATTCTGAGCAAAGTTCTTATATATGATATAACTTCCTAAAAAGAAAGGAAACACCAACAGGGCTGCGTTTATATTGATGATCCAATCCCAATGGATAGGTTGGCTGGAAAATAAAGTTGCACCCCATAGTGCTAGAATCAATACTTCATAGATGAGAAAGTAGAGGTTACGCTGGTAGCCAACGTGAAATGCGATAAAGTTTAAAAAGAGCGCAGGTAGAGGTAGTAGCGATAGCAATTCGATCTTCATAGAAAAATCAAAATCATTGGTAACTTGGTAACGATATTCAGAGCGGTGCAAAACATAGATTCCTAAGAGAATCGAAAATATGGAGAAAAACAAGTTACTTTTATTCGTGGACTTTACTACAGATGCAATGACGAAAAACAATCCCATGAGGATGAAAACAAAACCAAAAATAGTACTCGATAGGTTGTATGTAGAGACTTTGGCATGTATGGATTTCTCTTCTCCAATTTCTGGTATGACATTCAACCCACGGTGGGCTGTAGAAGAATAGATCCGAATTGCAATTACGTTCTCTCCACTGGTAAGCATGTTCTTAGGCAGTGGGTAGACACGGTCTTTGAAGCGATCTGATTTTAATGTAGGGGCTATCTGTCCTGTATTGCCGATCAAGTTCCCATTTAGGTACACCCAGTCGACATCACGGACATATCCCAGACGAAAAGCCAAGAATTGATCCGAGTTTTTGACTTTATTGGATAGAGAAAATTTGCAACGGTACCAATAGTAGCCAAATTTTTTTGAATTTTTATCCTTGGAGGCATCAGGAAAGCTGACGATCTTCCAACCACTTCTTGCATGGAAATTTTTGCGTTTCCAATTTGGACTATCGCCTTTGCGGTACAACCAGCCTTTTTCGATGCTGACAGGAGATTTGGGTACTTCTTTTAAGTTAGAGTTGCAATTGATTGCCAGGACGGATTGCTGTGCAAATAGGTAGACCAAAGAGGTGTACAGGAAAAAAGTCAACTTCATAGAAATTCTCTCAATCAATTTTTAACATATCCATTTGGGCATCCACTATGGGCTTGTCGCCTGGGACTAACTTGATGTACGTTCCATCAGAATTTAAGACACGAGCTTTATAATTATCTCTAAGCAACAGATCGATGATGCGAAAGATTTTTTCTTTAATTTTGGGGTTGAGAATAGGAAACATCGTTTCAATTCTTTTATTGAAGTTTCTTGGCATAGAGTCAGCAGAAGCTAAGAATACGTTGGCGTCTCCCGAGTTGTGGAAGACATAGAAACGCGAGTGTTCGAGTAGTCGTCCAATGATAGAACGAACCGTGATATTTTCAGAAACTCCAACCACTCCAGGAACTAGACAACAAATTCCACGGATGATCAATTCTATTTTGACTCCTGCATTGCTCGCGTGGTACAATTCAACGATCACATCAGGGTCTACCAATGAGTTCATTTTCATAATGATGCGGGCTTCTAAGCCTTTTTTTGCATTTTCCGTTTCTTGCTGAATATGTTTGATTATGTCGTCTCTGAGGTAGTAGGGGGCTACGGATAGTTTTTTCAATCTCGGAATCTTCCCAAAACCTGTGATGGCGTTGAATAAAATACCTGCGTCTTCGGTAATCTCATGGTTATTTGTTAGGAGTGATAAGTCAGTATAAAACTTGGCTGTTGTTGAGTTATAATTTCCAGTTCCTAGATGAACGTATCTATTCAATTTGTCTTCTTCCCGACGAACGACTAACAAAATTTTACAATGGATTTTCAATCCCATTACACCGTATACAACGTGTACACCAGAGTCTTCCAGTTTTTGTGCCCATTGGATATTCCTTTCTTCATCAAAACGAGCTTTCAGTTCTACAAGTACTGTGACTTGCTTGCCGTTTTCAGCTGCTTTCTTTAGATATTCAATAATAGGAGAGCCACCGCTGGTTCGGTAAAGGGTCATTTTTATTCCTAAAACTTTTGGGTCGCCACTTGCAAATTTCAAAACGCTTTCCACGTCTTGGAAAGAGTCGTAGGGATGGTGGAGTAATTTGTCCTCTTTGCGAATGATGCTGAAGATTTTATCCAAAGAGGG
>JBCCIA010000359.1:0-6492 GCA_039028475.1 Spirochaetota bacterium
CTCATATAGTTCATTATCTAGTGTTTAGGACCCTAGTTTTGTGCTCGGTGTGAGTGAGTAGGATACTTGGCTCGAAAAATGTACCGAGCAGGTATCAAGTACCCACCAAGTTCAATACTACCAGAAAATCTCAAAAAAAGCCGAGCAAAGCTAAGTAGTAAGACAAACATCAGTAATAACTAACATGCGCTATTCATTTTGCTGTTGCGACTTGTGGTCACTGACGTCTTCTACTATTCGCAACATCCCACGACTATCCTCGAGATCAGATGATCACAGAACACGGTTAACGGCGGACAACATGGCTGTACAAACATGCCACGATTATCGTCTGAGCACTGTACTCCAAGCATGGTGCTATAAACCAACAGGTCTACCCTGTTGAAGTGGTCTAAACGATCAACGAAACAGTTTAAAACCTGTAGTACCGTGGTTGCTTGTAAACCAGACAGCCTCCAGATACACCTGACGGCCAGTATGGTCAATATCCACAGGGTATGCACGAGCTCCATACATCAGGGTCAGGCGACCCGATATCATATGTATCTACGCTCATGCAGGTCACCCAGAACTATATGTGGCCACTACACTAGTGTCAAATTAAAGTCTGAGGTCACAACCATCCACTAGTATTGGCGAGAGGTGACCGACCTGGCCCCAATTGCGCATTGCCCAAGTTAACCATAAAAATACCTCTTACACCTCCTAACCTCAGCTAAATAGGGAGTATAGACAACCTGAAAATACCCTGCAGTGTCTCCCCAACGCCCATAGTATAACATGCGCCCCCGACCGCCGAAAACACACTGCAAGTATGAACACTACCAGCGCATTTACAACTGTTGCCCGCTAGCACACGCTCAGATTGCTACCACAGAAAGTATGGTCAGCGGTAGTGTAAGCAGTATTTCTACCAGCCAGCCCAAGTACAGCTGATGCCAGTGCTATCGTTCATGTATGCTGCCCTGGCCGGTTGTTAATACCCTTCCGCTGGATACCCCAACCTAGACCAGTTGGGCAGCTTTAAACCAGCGTGCACTACCAGCTAATCAAGAACATTCTTCACCATACCATTGTGCTTTTGAGTCCACCTCATGACTTCAACCCCATGCATAAGTCGTGAAATCAGCGCAGCCACCTGGGCAAATTACGGTACAAATTAGCAAAAGTAGCTCAACAACCCGTACATAGCCTATATATCACGAATATTTGACACACGTTTACTTTCTACCATGGCTTACAACTGTGTAAAATGCGGACAAACGTAGCCGCCCCCCACGTTGTACCCAGGCATCATAAGCGAAGACACCAAAAGCTTGGATTTTTTGTGTTGAGCATGAACCCCGCCAAGGTTGATCGTTCAACAGCAGTAACCGCTTCATGCCACACACGCCCTGGATTGCATCTATATCTTGCGATATATGATCAAGAGATATGATGACCTGAACATCACCTTGTCAGCTACCGCCACGAGACACGTTAGAAATGTGCAGGTACATTGGATCACCCAAACTGCACCCTAACGTACTGGCAACAACGATCCTACACAACTACTCCAATCAGTTTTCCAACACTCCTTTCTAACCAGTATGTTGTGGAAACTGGCCTTTAGATCCTTACTGGAGAAACACGTGGCCCCCTCTACTCGACGAATGCAATCTTGCAAATCGGGTGTTTGAAAATAGGGCATGAGCTTAGTATTCCTTTTCTTGAGTATGTGTATTCTATTAGTATAGAACTCGTTTTTGTGGCAAACAAAATTTTCAAATGCCAGTTTTCTCACTATTGCAATTTCCTAAGTGCCGTTCTTGTGGCTTCACGGATGGGACGTGAGGGATGGTTGGCCATCCTTAACAAGAGTGACTTGGCTCTTTTTTCGCCAGAATTCCCTAAGAAATGGATCAACTCCTCGGCATTTTCACTCCGTTTCAATTGCTTTTCGATAGCTAACAATCCAGCCTTTTTATTGAGTTGGAAGATAGCTTGCGACAATAGATAAATTTGAAACGCACAATCGGTACAATCAGATTGTTGTTCTAAAATTTTTTCTTGCCTGGACAATTGTTTTTGCAGAGCCTCGCGAGCTTTTCGCGAACGGGTAAGGCTCAATGCTTTGATTGTGCTTTTGTTGTTTTGCTTCTGTAAAATTTTTAGTAGATAATTTGTCGCCTTGGGAATGCGAATTTTACCTAGGGATAGAATAGCTGCGTTGCGTACCTCTGAGCGTGGTGAATTGGTAAATGTCTTTTGTAGCAATTCAGCTGTTCGAGGAGATGGGAATATAGCAAGCGTTTCCAAGACGGCTACTAGTATTTCACTACTGCTCGTTTCGCTAAGCAGCTTTTCCAAGGATACTTGCAGTTTAGGGTGCTTGTAGTACTGTAAGAGTTGTAGAGATTTACTGCGTACTTTATTGCCCAGTCTTTTATTTTCTGCTAGGTCCAGTAGGGGCTGTAAAAATTTTAAGTTACGTTTTTGTATGATCTTGTCGTAGCGACTCAGTTCACGAGCAGAACGTACCATAGCGATACTTGTTACAATGGTATCGCTATTTTTAGAGTTTGCCAGTAAACGGTGCAGTGCAAGACGGGTCTTCTTGTCCTTGGTTGATTGTAAGGCTTGTTGGTAAAATGTACTATAGGAAAAAGCCTTTAAACGGTATAGGGCATTGAGAATTTTGCGCCTGCCTAAAGTGTTTTTATTTTGTGTATAGAGAGATTTGACTTGTGAGCGGTAGTTCTTTTTTCCCGCTCTACCAATGAGTGAGGCGGCGGCTTCTTGTACGGCAGGTAGTTTGCTTTGTATGGCTTTTTGCAGGTATTTTTCGGATAGCTTCCGTTTGCGGGAATTCACTGATTCTAAGTGTATTGCGGCAATGCGTTGCAAGGTTTCATCTTCTCCTTCTACCGCCAGTTTCAATAGGTAATTGCTTAGTTCTTCCCGTATAGGAGCACAGCTACGGTAGAGAATTAGTTTTTTCTTAGCCAGAGGGTAAGACGGTTTTTCAAATATTTTTACCAACATAGCAGCAACTTTCTCTGCTTGGGACAGCTTCTTAACGGCGAGAAACGCTGTTTGTAAAAAAGCAGATTCAGAACCACCATTCTCTATATACTTTCTCAGGTATGTAAGGGCTTTGTTTTGCTGGGAGCCAAGGTGCAATAGCCAGGCTTCGAAGGCGGCTCCGCGTATAGTTGCAGAGTATTTTAGATTGTAGGTAATTTTTTGCAGGAACTTTCCCGTTTGTGGGTGGCCGGAGAGTCCCAGAGCTTGCAAAATTGCAATTTTCTCTTTGCTATTGTCGCTATTCTGGTATTTTTGCTGGAGCATCTCGTGGTATGATTTGCTTTGGTATGCGGACTGCCGCGATTTTAGAAAAGCATTGCGAAAAAAGATCAGATCAGGGTAAAACCTAGGAAAGTGATTGTTTGCAATAGCTTTTTGCAAAAGAGGTTTGAGTGCGGGTACTTGTCCCTTGGAGCGGCGGTAGTAACCAGCCTCGCCTTTTCGCCATACCTGTAGGGAGTTGTCGGCAGAAAGAGCAACGATTTCCTTGCGGGAATTGCCATCGACATCGATAAATAGATAGGAAATTCCTGGATCTTCTGCATAGACTTTGTCGGTCAGGTGGCCATTGGCCCATTGCAATACCAATAACTCCCGCAATTGTAAGCCATCCGTATCCCCAACTACAATGATTTCGTCTCTACCATTTGCATCGAGATCAAGAATTTCTAGGTAGCCTGGTGCTAAAAATTCAGAGTGTGTTTCCAATTGTTGCATCAGTCTGATTTTCTTTTGTTTTAGGGAGAAGACTAAAACTTCAAAGTCAAGTACTTCCTTTCCCTCTTTGCGAGCCAAATACATGACAGCTTCTCTAGGAGCTTTGCCATCCAACTCGGCTAATTGGCATGTTTGTATCTTATCATTTCTCTCTAGATCTATTTTTTTTTGTAGCTTTCGCAAAAGATTTTGACTGCATGGTTTGGCAAAGCTCGTGGTGGCGGTCAGGCTGAAGACAAGGAATAAGGCAAAGGCTTGGGTCAAGTGCATATAGGCTCCTGTGAAAAGTATAATATTTTTAATAAAAGCAGTTTGCTCCTAAAAGCCAAAAAGCTGAAGAATACAACCAATACCTGTACTATGCAATGGGAACATCTAACTAGCATAAAACAGAAATCCAATCTTGTAAATCGTAAAAAAGGTATAAAAAATTAAAGTACACAAAAGGTTGACTCAATCTCTTTTCCGATTTTTGATGTAAAAAAAAATAAGTAAGGTCTTACATTGGATATAGTAGAGTTACAGAAAGGTTTTCCTGAGACAGAAGATAAAATAAAAAAACTTGCCGAAGAATGTGGCAATTCCTTAGAAATTATCCGTGGTGGTAGTATCAGTGATACTTTACATTTTATTGGTGACAACCGTAAAGTGAGCGAAAAAGCAGGCTATGTCAAGGAGCTACCTGGAATCGTAAAAATATGGAATGTTTCAGCTCCTTATAAGAATATTGCTCGGATTGCGGCTGGAAAAAATGGTGAGGTAGTGTATCGCGAAAGAAGGGTTATCGAAGTCACAGGCCCTGATGGTTTGGTTCGCAAAATTGGCGGTGGAAAGCATATTTTCTTTGTTGGTCCAGACTCACCACAAACCTTAGAGCAAACTCTTACTATAGCCAAACAAGCAAAGGCGATTGGCGAAAAGTTAGGCATTCTAGATCGAATCATCATTCGGGGTGGAGCTTTTAAACCTAGAACAAGACCTACAGATTGGCGCGGTATGGGTTGGGATGGTATCAAAATGCTCGATCAGGTGCGCGAAGAAACAGGCCTACCCTATGTAACCGAAGTGATGGATCATACAATGGCACCTGAAGTTTCACAGCATGCAGATATGATCCAAATTGGTACACGCAACGCACAAGACTTTGATCTCTTAGAAGCTGTTGGAAAGACAAAGAAGCCAGTAATTCTTAAAAGAGGCTTTGGAAACGAGGCAATTGAATGGTTTTCTGCCGCAGAATACATCGCTAACCAAGGCAATCTCAATATTGTACTTTGCGAAAGAGGCGTTAAAACTCTATTTATCAAAGAAGGTTACTGCCGCAATACACCGGACTTCAATGTTCTTGCCCATGCCAAAAAGCAAACCATTCTTCCGGCTATTTTTGACCCTTCGCATGTTGCGGGAGATGACAAAATTGTGGTGCAAAACCTTTTGGGAAGTTTGCCGTTTGCTCCTGATGGTTCTATTACAGAGACCTTGCACGAGGAAGGCTTCCGTAAAGAGCAAAAATGTGATGCTGCGCAAGCACTACTTATGAGTGTGTATGAAAAAGCAGTACAAGCTATCTTAAACTATGAAGAGCACATTTTGCCCGTAACAGATGAAATTTTAGATTATTTCAAAGAGCGCTCAAAAGTCTAGTTTGCTTACGAAACGGAATCTTCGTAAGGAACAGAAAAAAAGGTTAGCGGAAGTTAGCAGAGCCAAACAGCTCTATGAAGAAAATATACAAACGCTGCTAGTAGATTTTTTTGCATCACAGAGGTTTCGTGTTATCTCTTATTTTGCAGATGCCTTAGAAGTAGAACTTGGTTTTTTGTCTGAAGTAGCAACTTTGCAGTTGTACTATCCCCGGATAGTGGATGTGCAAAATAGGGTTTTACAATTCGTTTTACCACAATCTTGGGAAAAAGGACCTTATGGAATCCGGCAACCCACTGGGAGTGTATACTTGGAGCCTAGGCAAGCAGATTGGATCATTGTCCCTGCTTTGGCCTTTAACGGCCAGGGCTTTCGCTTAGGCAGAGGAGGTGGGTATTATGATAGAGCTTTGCAATCTGTGAGGCAAGAAAAGCTCATAGGGGTTTTGTGGCTGCAAGATTTGCTGCTTGATTTTTCCCCAGACGACCATGATATATGTATAGCGAAACTTATATCGAATGACGGTGTTTTAAATTTTGTTTGATATTTTTCCAAGGTGGCCAAGAAAAAATCGTTAGGAAAGTAAAAAGGTTCGATTTTCCATTGACCGATATTAAAATAGTAATATAAAGTCTCATGCAAAGGATCAGATAGTATGGAAGAAGAAAAGTCAGATGTAATACAGCAGGAAGAGGTAATCCAATTTCTTTCATTTTCTGTTTCGAACGAACTTTTCGGCATTGAATTGATACATGTACACGAGATTTTGCGGCCCGTTTTCATTACAAGAATCCCCAATGTAGAAGAGTTTATTTTAGGCGTGATCAATTTACGCGGGGAGATCATTCCTATTCTAGACCTTAAAAAGCGCTTTGAGCAAGACTTTACTGAGTTGGGGCATGATACGCGCATTGTAGTTTTAGAGTATAATTCCAAACGTTTTGGCTTGCTTGTAGAAGAAGTAAAGCAAGTGATAAAAATTGTTAAAAATTCGATCAGTGCTATAAATGATGCAGCTACATCAGCTAGCTTTAATAATATGATTGATTATGTGGGACGAAGTGA
>JBCCIA010000360.1:0-6407 GCA_039028475.1 Spirochaetota bacterium
CCCATGAAGTTATTTTAGGCGATTTTTCACCACTAGCTTCCCGGTTTGCTAAAACACTTACAGAGAGCTTTTGCTCTTTTTGAAACAACTCAAAATCAAGAGAATCCGTATCAACTTTACTATAAATTAACTCTCTAAACTCCGCACCTAATTCAATCCCATAATTATTCAACTGGACAGGTTCTGAGATTTCCCCAGATAGAGATGTTTCCAATAAAGTTGGCAATCTAACAATCGCACTTTTACCAGAGCTATTCTTACCAAAAACAATTGTCAGAGGTTTTAACTGTAACTCCTGCCAATCCCTGTAAGATTTGTATTTTCTGAAACGAATTTTATCAAGCATTTGAGACAAGATTTATTTTTAACGATTATAATGGTCAAATAAAATAAACTTACAGTTCTGTTATCATCTATATTTTATCAAAAAGTTACACTTTAGATACAAGTTAAAACTAACCATCCACAGAATATCAGTTACTCCAGGATCAATGCCGTTAATTACTTTCTATGATGAGCATTAAAGAAAATACTTACAATTTTCTGCATAATACCCATAGTATAAACCATCCCAACACAAAGTAGCGTATTTTAGTGATTTTTTTGGTGAAAAAAGAAAAAGCGAACTATATCTATACAACCATCGGAAAAAGTTGGTAAAACCATTTTGTACAGAAAACCAGAGTAGTCTACACTTCAGATGGTATTGCTTAGACGCTCAATTCCTTTTTCCACAATTTTTTTGATTGCAATTTCCAAAAAATAAGAACTTACTTAATGGAAAGTTTTCCAAAGGAATATAATAAGATGCTAAGAAAAATAATAGATACACTAATATTTAAAACTTTCAAAAAGAACTCACTCAGTTCTCTGTCTATATTAGCGGCTCTTGCATTCGCTGTTTTGGTCTTTCTGGCCGGAAAAACATCCTCGATCTATGCTGCTGATATAAAGGCTGGTGAGGCGAAATCTGCTATGTGTTATACCTGTCATGGTATAAAGGGTATCAGCACAGCCCCTACTTACCCCAACCTCGCTGGCCAAAAGAAAAAATACCTTATCCAGCAGTTGAAAAACTATAGATCTGGATTTCGCAAAAACGCAATAATGAGCGCTATAAGTCAGGCTTTATCCGATAAAGATATAGCGAACTTAGCAGCATACTACGCATCTTTGAAATAGATGCCCAATGAGTTATACTTTTGGTGCCGCTGTTAGGCAGACAGATACAACTGTTCTCGAAGTCATGGCTTATAACCTGTTCCCACAAAATCATGACTCTTACCAACCTATGACAAACTTTTTTTCAAAAATTGCTCCAAAAACAAAAAAAAAGTTCATAAATTTGCATGCTTCGTCGATCTAATACAATAAGCCAAGGATGGCTGACCTTAAAATTTAACCTATGTATCATGGAGGATACAAATGATTATAAATCACAATCTAAGTGCAATCAACTCTCACAGAGTGCTCAAGTTCAACAACGAAGCTATGAGCAAGGATATGGAAAAACTTTCTTCTGGAATGAGAATCAACCGTGCAGGTGATGATGCTTCTGGATTGGCAGTTTCTGAAAAAATGAGAGCGCAAGTAAGCGGTCTTAGAAGAGCAGAAATGAACGCTGAAGACGGAATTTCTCTTATCCAAACTACTGAAGGTTGGTTACAAGAAACCCAAGAAATCGTACAAAGAATTAGAGTATTGGCTGTCCAAGCTGCTAACGGTATCTATACAGAAGAAGACAGACAACAAATCCAAGTGGAAGTATCTCAACTTATCGACGAGATCGATAGAATCGCTTCTACTGCAGAATTCAACAAAACTAAGCTTTTGACTGGTGCTTTCTCTAGATTGAACCCATCTGCAAGTATGTGGTTCCACATTGGCGCAAACATGCACCAAAGAGAAAGAGTATTCATCGAAACTATGAACTCTGCTGCTCTTGGTTTGAGAAACCCAACTGTATTGACTTTCATCTCTCTTTCTACTGCTGGAAGAGCTAACTCTGTAATCGGTTTGGCTGACGATGCACTGAGAACTATCTCTAAGCAAAGAGCTGACCTTGGTGCATACCAAAACAGATTAGAGCACGCTACTAAAGGTTTGATGAACGCTTACGAAAACCTGCAAGCTGCTGAATCTAGAATCAGAGATACTGATATGGCTGAGCAAATGACTAGCTTCACAAGATACCAAGTTCTTACCCAAGCTGGAACTTCTATGCTTGCACAAGCTAACTCTAGACCACAAAACGTTATGCAACTTCTTAGATAAGAATTGCTACTACAACGTAAGTTGTTTTTTAAAGGGAATGCTCAGGCATTCCCTTTTTTAGTTTTAGCATAGGACACAGAAAATGTTAGTATTGAAGCAAGACCGCAATGGTGTCGAGAAGCCCGACATGATGGAATTTATTGGGATTCTCTGTTCCGAGGGAAAGAGACTTTTAAAACGCCCTACTTCCTACGAATTCAAAACCGCAGATGCGTACAAAGATAAAATTTTAAGTGTAATCGCGACTCGAATCAGCAACAAAGAGATGACCATTATCCTAGTACAAAAGTCACAGGAAATCAAAGAACTACGTGAAACCTTTTTAGACAACATTTACGCTGGTGGTTTTAGCATGAATTACTACTCTTTGGAAAAGAACAAAGTTCTAGAGTTCTGGAAAGACTTCTTTTAATCCTACCTTCCAACTTTTACAAACTATAATAAAAAGATTTTTCAAACCAGCAAAAGGAATAAGAATGAAAGTTTCTACACATTCGTACAAAACTAAATTTGGTGTTCTTCTACTAGGCTCTTGGGGAGAAAAACTCTGCCTTTGCGATTGGCAGTTTCGCAAAAAACGTGCTGTTATAGACAAGCGTATCCAACAAGGCTTGCAAACGGACTACAATAACGATAAATCGGCTACTATAGTCACAGCCATCCAACAAGTAGAAGAGTATTTTGCAGGTGAGAGGAAGAGCTTCTCGCTACCTCTACATCTGGTGGGAACACCTTTTCAGAAGGCTGTGTGGCAGGCATTGCAAGAGATTCCTTGGGGACAAACAGAGACCTATGCAGGCTTATCGGAGCGTATGCAAAACCCCAAAGCCATCCGCGCTATAGCTACTGCAAATGGCGCGAATGCACTGTCTCTTTTTGTACCCTGTCACCGCATTATTGGAGCCAATGGCGATATGGTTGGCTATGCAGGAGGCGTGGCGGTAAAACGAAAGTTGCTAGAAGCCGAAGGTGTCGATTTCCACAAAGGGCAAGGCCTTTTGTTTACGTGACAGATTTTTTCATTGGTATGTATCCGCAGTTAAAAGGTAATAACTTTTCTTACCAATCATCATTTTTTTTAGCTCCAATTGATATTGGATAGTAGAAATAGCAGGCTTTTTATATACTACGAGGGAATGGTGTTTGCACAATTCATGAAATAAGTCCTTATTGCGAAAATTCTTTTTGAGAAATTGTTGTTTTAAGAAACCTTGTAAGGTATCACTTTGCTGCTTGTTCCCAGCAAAATTAGGGAAACTTTCTTTCCACTCTTGATTGCTAAAGAGAAAGTGGAAGGATTCGTCTAAAATACTAGTAGCAATATTGTTCTGCAATTGTTGTAAAAAGAATTGAAAATTTTCGCAAGAGATTTCGGTATTTTCTTTTAATAGGTCGTGATCAATATTTTTCATTTCCAGCATTTCTACTTTTTGCGACATGATTTTTTCGGAGTTTTTAATCCGTTTCGCTAAGGTTTCGATGAGTTTGTAAGAAAACTCTTGGTTGCCACTAATAAGAGCGCGCAAATTTTCCGAACTGGCAACAGCTAAAATACAATCGGTATCACAAATAGCCGTTGCTGCTCTGGTTTGGCCACCAAGAATCGCGAGTTCACCAAAGATTTGCCCAGGATTTATTTCTGCCATGCGCATTTCTTCACCGGATTCAAGTGTCTTGACAATCTTCACTGTACCTTTTTTGATGAGGTAAAACTTCTTGCCAACTTCTCCTTCCTTAAAAAGGACTTCGTTGGCATCGTGGAACTCCAGCTCTTCCATAACAGTGACTGTTTTGACAAAGAAATTGCGAATTTCTTTGAAACCAGGAAACTTGAGGTTGAACAAGATACCTTTCCAAATTCGGAAGAGGGAATGGCGAAAAAGAAACACGAAAAACTTCCAAGAGTATATTTGGAAATGGACAATCGAACCCAGTGGTAGACTAGAATCATCATGGTTTTCCCAAGCGACCCTCGCCTTTAGCGGGATGGAGTGTAGGTTTGCATAAAAATAACCAATCTCAATGGCAGAACCTACTTCGAGTGGTTCAAAGGTAATCATAAAGGAGTTGAAGCTATTGATATCAGGTGCAAGGACATCCTTTACTTTAGGACGATCGTGGAAGTTGACTCCTGAAAATACGGGAATACTCAATCGGCTGTATTTGAAATACTCCGAGTTTATCGAATTGTTGATAATTTGGTGAAGAGCCAACACAAGTGGGTACAACAAAAAAAGAGAAATAAACTCTTGTGAGGATAGTTTTACCGCTGTATCTAACTCTTTTTTGAAAAGAAGAGACGCCCCTGCCAAACCTAGAAAAAATAGAATGCGGAAACGTTTTTTCCAGCTTGCTTTGAATTTGAAAAAGGGAATGTCTACCTGATTGGAAGAGGACATGGAACGGGTGATCCAACGTTCGTATTCGGGTTGCCGCTGCAAAATAGACCAATCTTCCAGGTGCATTTTGTTTTTCTCTAGATAGCTGGGAAGTGGTAAAATATGCGATCTGGCAATGGTGTATTCGATAGCGATGATTGTGAAGAGAAAGATAGGAGTAATTCCATACGTAAATCGCCCACCCAACATAAGAAAAGAGTCATACAAACCATGCAGCACATACGGAAAAACAAATGCAACAGCGAGGTTGCTATATTTTTTCCAAGGGCTATAGTACAATTTGTACAAACCAATATAAAAACCCATCGCGGCACAGGTTGTGATGTGGATCAAAACAGAACTAAAAAGACGGATGAAGAGAACAGAAGCACTTGCGTCTATGGCATAGATCATATTTTCAAAACAGGCGAAACTCGCTCCAAAAAATATCCCAGAGTTTATCGCATATTCTATCGTTACGTCTTTTTTACTTCTAATGTAAAAAACCAAAAAAACAAAGGCCATCAGCTTCTCTACAAAGGCTGCTCGGAAAAAGCCTGTGAGTATTGGGGAACGAAAAGGAACGATAGTCGTTAGAAAAGGTTGTAGCAAGATGATAATACAAGCCGCAGCAATTCCATATAGCATTATATCTATATAGGATTTGATACTCTTATCCGGTGAATTTCTTTTGAAGAGAAAGTACCCCCCATATATGGATAGGAGAGAGATAACAATTTCTTCTGCAGGTAACAATTTCTCAAAGTTGAACAAAGAATCCAGCCTCAGTATCTGCAAGTATCACTGTTTTTCTCTATTCGACAATTAAAAAATTTCCAAAGCAGTATTTGTAGCTTTTTTGAGATTTTTTCCTTGGCAAAAAAAAAGAATAGTATTTTAACCATTTTTTCTTAGCTTTACCTATAATGAATACTGTTCTGGTTCGTTTACAGAAGAATACTTTTATCCTCCTACTCCCGGTAATTTTATTTTTCACGTATTCTTGCGCGTATTTGGTTCGTTCTATTATTGTAGTACTACTAAACCCTCCACGTGCCAAAAATGTCAATGTTCGTCCCCGCAGGATAAACAAACGCAATGTAAATAATAAGCCACTTGAGAACTATATAAGCATGGTCGAAGGAAACTTAATCCGCGGCAAACTCGCCACCAGCAAAAACCAAGAGAATGCAGAGGAAGAACAGGCTCCCACAAGCATTGCGCAAGAAGCAGAGCCAGGTTCAGATTCTATGCGTATTACTGGTAGCTTAAGTGGTAGCCGGAGCTTTGCCAGAACTACCATTCGTGAAAAGGGACAGAGGGAATCAGAAGAATACGCCGTTTATGAAGAGGTGGGCGGTTATAAAATTGTTTCCATCCAACGCAATTATATTGTTCTAGATAGGGCTGGTATCAGTCTAAAGGTTGATGTTGGTGAAACCATTGGAGACGCACGCAAACGACATTTAGAAAATAACAAGTCTAATTCTAATGCTACGAATGGTTCTGCTTTGGCAAGTTCGCAAACATTCAAAAAAATTATTTCTAGAGAGGATGTACAAAGGCACTTTCGCAATCCACAAGAACTGTACAAGCACGCTCGTTTTGGACCAAATTTAGTACCTGGTGGGATTGACGGTTATAAATTGTACCAAGTAGGTAAAAAAAACCCTCTCTATGCTTTAGGAGCTCGTAGCGGAGATGTAATCAAAAGGGTCAATGGAATGCCTCTAAATAAAACAGAAAAAATGTTAC
>JBCCIA010000361.1:0-6393 GCA_039028475.1 Spirochaetota bacterium
CTATTAGTTTATAACTGCAAAAAAGAAAAGGATAATGCAATATTACTATGTTTTGGTTTACTTACCCTAATAAACCAACAAAAATCGGCAACAAGTGATACAAATACTGCCACAAGTACAAGCACTACGACCGATTCTGCTCCCTCCTCTCTCACATATAGTGGTAGTCCCTATACTTTTACCATAGGGACAGCCATTACCGCACAAACACCAACTGTTATAGGAACAATCACTGCTTGTTCGGTAAACCCGAGTTTGCCAGCAGGTTTAAGTATAGATAGCACTAACTGTGCTATTAGAGGAACTCCAACCACCACACAAACCGCGAGTAACTATACCATCACAGCTAGCAACTCCTTTGGCAGTACGACAACAACGATTACTATTACTGCGAATGGTTGGAAACAGGAAGCATACCTAAAAGCGGCCAACGCCAATGCAAGTGACCTATTTGGTCATTCCATTGCGATTGCTTCAGACACCATTGTGGTAGGGGCTATTGGTGAAGCGAGTAACCAAACAACTATCACAAACGGAACTACTGCAAGTACTGATAATTCGGCAAGCAGTTCCGGAGCAGTTTATGTGTTCAAGCGAAGCGGAAATACATGGGCACAAGAGGCATATTTAAAAGCTCCCAATGCAAATGCAAATGACCAGTTTGGTGTTTCCGTTGCCATTGACTCTGACACCATTGTCGTTGGAGCTGATCAGGAAGATAGCAACCAGACCACTATTACAAATGGAGCTACAGCAAGTGCAGATAACTCGACTAAAGATTTTGGAGCGGCTTATGTGTACAAACGAAGTGGAAGCACTTGGACTCAAGAAGCCTACCTAAAAGCGGCCAATGCGGAAGCAGATGACCTATTTGGTAATTCGGTTGCCATTGCCTCAGATACCATAGTGGTAGGAGCTCGTTTGGAAGATAGCAACCAAACCACTATTACAAATGGATCTACAGCAAGTACAAATAATTCAACGATGAATGCCGGAGCAGTCTATGTATTTCAACGAAGTGGAAGCACTTGGATACAGGAAGCATATTTAAAAGCTCCCAATCCCAACACTCTTGCTGTATTTGGGGTGTCTATATCGATTGCCTCAGACACCATTGCTGTAGGAGCTTTGGGAGAACCTAGTAACCAAACTACTATCACAAATGGAACGACAGCAAGTGCTGATAATTCGGCTTTTGTTAGCGGAGCTGTTTATATTTTTAAACGAAGTGGAAGTACATGGGCACAGGAGGCATACTTAAAAGCACCCAATGCGGAAGCATCTGACCAGTTTGGCCATTCTATATCGATTGCCTCAGATACTCTTGCTGTGCTTGCTACTGGTGAAGCTAGCAACCAAACCACTATCACAAATGGGACTACAGCAAGTACTGATAATTCGGCGAGCAGTGCAGGAGCAGTTTATGTGTTTAAGCGAAGTGGAAATACTTGGGCACAGGAAGCATACATAAAAACTCCTAATGCGGAAACAAATGACAGCCTTCAAACAACTTTTACCTTAAATCGATTACTGTCGATCTCATCCGATACCATTGTGCTAGGAGTGAATGGTGAAGATAGCAATCAAACTACTATTACACATGGAACGACAGCGAATGCAGACAATTCTGTCAGCAGTGCAGGAGCAGCCTATGTATTTAAACGAAATGGAAACACATGGGCACAGGAGGCATACTTAAAAGCTACGAATGCGGAAGTAGATGACCAATTTGGTAGTTCTGTTTCTATTGCATCCGATACTATAGCTGTAGGTGCAATTGGTGAAGATAGCAACCAAACCACTATCACAAATGGAACGACAGCAAGCACTGATAATTCAGCTAGCAATTCTGGGGCGGTTTATGTATTTCGACGAAAATAACTTTCCATAAGAACGATCCTATTCTTTTGCTGGCTTAGGGGAAACTAAAACCCTAAATAGACTATATTTACATACATAGAAAAATACTTGCCATGTATACTGCAAACGCTATAAATTATCTACCTCTATGATGCAAGTAAAAGATAGGTTATTTGGTGGAATCGTAGGTCTTTGCGTAGGCGATGCTCTTGGAGTGCCTGTAGAGTCCTTTAAGCGCTCCCGACTATAATTAAACCCAGTAAAAAACTATCGAGAATTTGGTACGCACAATCAACCCAAAGGAACGTGGTCAGACGATAGTTCTCTTACACTATGCCTAATGGATAGTTTGTGCAATGGTTATGATTTGCAAGACATAGCCAACAAATTTGTTGCTTGGTGGAAAGAAGGCCTGTGGACACCCCATGGACAAGCTTTCGATATTGGTGGTGCAACATTCAAAGCAGTTCGCAGGATGAAAAAAGGAGTCCCCCCTAAAGAGTCAGGAATCAAAGGAGAATTTGGCAATGGCAACGGTTCTCTTATGAGAATCCTACCTCTTGCTTTCTACCTATTGCATCATAGTGAGAAAAATAGACAACAGATCATTGAGGAAGTATCTTCCCTTACCCATGCACACCACCGTTCTGTTGTGGCTTGTATCTATTATACCGAATTTGCAATATGCTTGCTACAAAACATGGCGCAACGAGAAGCCTATGCAAAAACAAACCAAGCGATGAATAGACTCCACAAAGCCGAGCACCGAGGAGAACTGAAACACCTGCAAAGAATTTTAAAATCAGACATTACGAACCTGCCTAAAAAAGAAATCAAATCATACGGCTACGTAATTGATACTCTAGAAGCCGCTCTTTGGTCGTTCCTCAGCACTGATAACTACCAAGACTGCGTACTTACAGCGGTAAACCTGGGTCAAGATGCCGATACCACTGGTGCAGTTGCTGGTGGTCTAGCAGGACTGTACTATGGAATCGATGCAATCAGAGCAGACTGGAAAAAACAACTCGTCAAAGTCCAAGATATAATAACATTAACTTATCGTTTCTATGTAAGCCTGGATATCCAAGAATAAAGATCATAGAGAAAACAAGGGGATTATTTTTTCCAAATTTGCCACCACTTCTTCGCTGTATTTGTTTTTATAGGAACCCGGTGCCAACTTCTGAGGACATTTGTCAAAGCAGACTCCCACTCTTGTTTAGGTAGAGAAGGATCGGTAGACAATTCCAGGCGAAACAGTACCCCATCTATATCCCAAAACCAATAAGCCATAGAATAACAAGCATCGTGGGCTACCTCAAACGAAATCTCTGTTTTCACGACATTCTTGTCTTCGAATAACTCTATATGTTCGGTTTGAACACGAAGGTTTGTAGCCCCTTCCTGTTCCCATGCCATCAGAACTTCGCAAGCGAATTGTTGCAGATTTGCGATGGTTTTTTCACCATTAAATTGTTCTTCTGGTATTTTCCATATATAAAAAGTGCCAAAAGAAAAGCGACTAGCAAGAGGAGAAATCGCTTCACGGGTAAAGCAAAGCATCGAATCATTCAAAACAATCCCAGGAGCATAGACAAAACGCGCAGGTAAGCTAAAAGCACAGCCTAGATTCTCTATCTCTACCTTTTTAGATTTTGGCAGTGAATAGGGCTGCACAATCTGCAATTGTGATTTTTCTACGTCGAGCAGCCAATCTATAAGATCGCGGATAATACTAAGTGGATGATCGGGAAAATTTTTATCATGTTTTCTATTATCCATTTCCTGTTGTGGAAGCTCTTGTTGCAACTTCTGCATTAACTTTTCCTTAAATTCTTCCTCATCCAAACCTTCTTCAGACACATCTTCGATGACTGCTTGTGTTAGTATAGATTCCCGTACACCAGTCATCCCTGCCCGAACTGTAAATATAAAACGATAGCTACTGTCAATAGTAGGAACCACTACCTCTCCTACAATTAGTTCACTTCCTGGGTGGTAGGATAACCTTCTGATCACTGCTAAAACGTTTGTCTCACCTAAGCTAATGATTTCTTTCTCAATTACAGGACTCCAGTCTTTATCACTGGTCCTTGGTTTGTCCTCTATGGAATCTTCTTCCTGAGAACTCGTAAGGAAATAGGTTTCAAAATCTCTACGAGCAATTTCTTCTACATCCAGAAACAACAAGTTTTGCTCTGGCAAACGACTATCTACCATTTGTAGCGAACGTTCGATAAGCCAAGTTACACCTTTTTTGCTGTCCACAAGACGGACAAATCTTGCCGTTTCTTCCATTACCTCTAAATGGCTAGGAATCGAAAGTTTTATGTTTCCAAAATTCCCTTGCTTCAGCTCCAATAAAAAACTCATATAGACAATACAATGGTAGAGAAAAATTTTCGCAAAAATAGTTTGACGGTAATTTTATAAGAATTACTTTTTTACGAAGAATATCTCGATTTTTAGGAATTTTAGTTTTTTTCCAAAAATAAGAAAATAACCAACTACTTGCAACTATGAACCAATCTTTGAATGACCTCGTCACTGCTGTTTGGATTTACGATATTGACAATTACTGTATCGTATGGGCAAATGATGCTGCCCTGGAACTTTGGGAAAGTCAGTCCTTGGAAGAATTGCAAAGTAGAGACTTCCAACCGGAAACCTCCAATGCAGTCCAACAAACCTTAAAAGACTACCAGCAAATATTTAAGGCAGGCAAGTCACTCTCCAGGCTCTGGCGTTTTTCCCCCAAGGGCAAATTGAAAGAAGCCTATTGCCAATTTTCTGGTTATACATTGGACGATGGTAGGCTAGCCTTGCAGGCTGAGGCAATTACCGTAGACTTAATTGACAATGAAAGTGGCGCAAGCTCAGTAATAACCCTCTCTACCTATAGCATGGATGGTAAGTTCATTTCTGGCAACCCACCCTTTTTGGAAACGCAAGACCACAAATACTCGCATCTAAAATCCTTATTTGCCTTTGAGAAGGAATACCAAAAGATCAGAAACAGTATCGAAAATACCGGGCGATTTGAAGGCGATGTCCAGATCATAGTCAATCAAAAAAAGTTATGGCATCGTTTAGTAATTAGCTATTGCAAACAAAGCAACCTGGAAGAGAGTTTGTTGGTCCAGCAATTCAATATAGACAATAGAAAGCAAAAAGAGCTAGCATTAGAAAAAGATGTAATTACCGACCCTCTAACAGGTCTCTTGAACCGGCGTGGTCTTTACGAAGTTCTTGAAAATGCAGTAGAGCAAAAACAAAAATTTTTTATCTTTTACATCGACTTAGATGGATTTAAATTCATCAATGACTCTTTAGGACATGCGGTTGGTGATCAGGTACTACGCCACTTAGGTAGCAAATTGACTAGCCACACTTTCCAAGGGTATACATGTCGATTTGGCGGTGATGAATTTATTTGGGTAGTGGCTGAAGGGGAAATGCAGGAGAATGTCGAAGAAACTGCGAATTTATTGATGCGTGTAATGAACGAGCCTTTTGTGGATGAAGAAAATAGATCCATTCTAATTTCTGCGAGTATCGGTATTGCACACTACCCCAACGATGGAACAGATTTTAAAAACTTGATAGTAAAGGCCGATGCAGCAATGTATTTAGCCAAAAAACAAGGGAAGCACCGTTGGGTAAATTACATCAGTGGTATGGAAAGTTCGTCACAACGCCAAAGTAAACTTTCTCAGCATCTATTCCAAGCTCTCAAAGAGAATGAGTTCCAACTGTACTACCAACCTATCTTCAATGTAGATACAAAAACAATCCATTCCTTTGAAGCCTTACTAAGATGGAAAAGTTCTATTCTTGGTTGGGTACCAACGGACGAGTGGATCCAGGTTGCAGAAGAAATCGGCATCATTGTCGAGATTGAACAATGGGTGATTTCGATGGCTATCCAAGCCTTGAAAAAACTAAGGGAAATTTTTGGTTCCGAAATTGCGATTGCCGTCAATGTTTCCAGTAAATACTTCGCCAATCCAGAATTTGTTAGTTATGTAGTAGAACAGCTTGCTAAACATCATCTTTCACACGATTCCATACACATTGAGCTAACCGAAGGAACACTCCTATCGGATGTAAATCGCAGTGACAATGCAGCTTCTAAAATCAATAACAAATCGATACCGATTAGCATCGATGACTTCGGTACAGGCTACTCTTCCCTAGCCTATTTGTTCAAAATTCCTGCAACGTATGTAAAAATTGATCGTTCCTTTACCCTGAGAGTCGAAGAAGACACAACCATGGTGGCGAGCATTCAAAATTTGATCAAATCCCTAAACTTTCATGCCATAGTGGAAGGTGTAGAAACAAAGAAACAATCGGAAACCCTAAGAGCCATGGGGATCAAGTACCAACAAGGATTTGGTCTAGGCTTGCCACAACCCCTAGCGTTTTACCCAGAGCCAATCGCCATCCGCTGCGCGCCTGCATGCCCATGGCTCGTCCAGAACTGAGCAATGCATAGGCCAGCAGACCAAATACCACCACGACCGAAAG
>JBCCIA010000362.1:0-6370 GCA_039028475.1 Spirochaetota bacterium
AAAATCGAAAAAACCAAAGCTCTAGTTGTGTTTAGCTTTGGCAGTGTTACCTCTAATGGCAAGGCATTGAAAAAAAATGATGTTGTCAATGAGGGAGGCGTTATCCTTACAGGTAAGAAATCCATATGTGATGTTGTCCTGATTACAGGTAAGGACCGTTCCAATATACGCTTGAAATCGGGCGTGAAGTTGACTATCTTACCTAAGACTGCAGAAAAATTTAAAGACATTTTCTTAAAGCAAGATAGTGGTACCGTACTATTCAACGTTCAGAAAAAGAAAGACCGTGAGTTTAATGTGATTACACCAACATCGACAGCTGGTGTACGGGGAACCAAATTTGAGATAAGTCTCACTGGCGATGGATCTTCTAAGCTAAGCGTATTTGAAGGAAAAGTTGCCTTTGCTCCTATCCCTGATGAATTTAATAATCTACCAAGAGTCCTTATCGATTCGGATAAAACTTTGCAAAAAGTATCTGTATCCATGCAATCCTTAGAGGTCATGGTTGATAAAGGATTTAACGCTCAGTTCGATTTAGGAGCTGCAAAAAAAATACTAGCTGGGACTGAACTTGCTAAGGTGCTACAAGAAAATCCGCAAGATCTGGCAACAAAATTAAAATCGATCGATATAGATAAGGTTGTCAGCCAAGTGAAAGCCGTAGATATCCCTAAGCCGTCTCCAAAAGCTATAGAAGAGCAAACCTTCCAAGAAAAACTCAAAGAATACGAAGAGCTTTTAGAGGATGCAGGGAAAGAGCCTGGTGGGGAAGGGAAGGAAACCCCAGAAGCCCAGAACAAGCGTGAGAAAAAACGTGAGTTACTTATGAAGCGCATTGAAAAGGTATTAGATAAACCAGCGGAAACACTTATCCTAACCAATGGGAAGAAGGTAAAGGGAGTCATCTTTGAAGAGGGTAATAGTTATATCGTGCTAACACCCGATGGCAAGAAAATTCTACCCAAAGAACAAGTAAAAAGTTTTAGTTTTTGATGAAGTTGTTTTTTTCTATTGCACTGGTTTTATTGATTTCATCGGCAAGTTTTGCAGATGAAATCACATTGAAGAGTGGCAAGAAATACAGAAATGTCAAAACGTTTATAGGCAAAAAGCAGGTAAGAATTGCCTTTGAAAATGGAAGGAAGAAGTATGTAGCTAAAAAGCAAATAGCTTCCTTAGTAAGAAAAAAGGTACGTTGGAAGCCAAGATCTGATCCTAAAAAGCTAGCCGAAGAAAAACGTAAGAAAGAAGAAGAAGAGCGCAAGCAAGAAGAAGCTAAAAAACAGGCGGAAGCCCAAAAACAAAAAGAAATTGATGAACAGGCTAAGCAAGAGGCTGCCAAGAAACGTGAAGAAGAACAGCGAAAACGGAAAGAAGCCGAAAGACTTGCTCGCTATGATTGGGGCGTACCGCTACGTTCTGCAATTCTCCCTGGTTGGGGGCATTATTATAAAGGCCAAAAAGTTTTTGCCTATACCTATGCAGGCTTATTTTTTGCTTCCGCAATTTATGCTGCGTCCAGCTATTTAGACTTCCAAAGTAAGCAGAATGCGTACAACAGTACTCTATACCTGCCAGTCTCTGAACTAGCAGTATACAACTATATACAATTCGACTCTAGGTTTGCCAGTGCAAGTTCAGCAAATTCCCAATTGCAAACAGCTTCAGCCGTAGTGGGCGTTTTGTATTTTTCACAACTCGCACATAGCTTTTACATAGCTAGAGGAGTGCAAATACAAGTTTCAGCCCAACCTGAAGCAAACCTTAATTCGCTTACCTTCAATACGCAACCTATACAAATACGGCAGTACCAATTTCGTTTGCAGACAAGATTTTGAATGCAAACGAAATTGGTATTTTAGATATTGATCGACTGTGGGATTTTTGAGGGCATCATATAAGTATATGGTTTCTCTCTCTGCTTGTTTCTTTCTTGTATGATTTTTTCATTTTCTCTAAGTTCTTTTTGGAAATCATACAGAAAGGGTTTTACTCGCCCATCTGAAAACCCACATCTATATTTTCCTAACTTGGTATAGTAAACACCGCCTAGAGTATAACCAAGACTCAATTGCAAACTCGCCATATCTAAGGGCGGAAGTGCTGCAACAAGATCCTCTTCTGTGTATTCTTTTCCTTTTACAGGAAACTCTTTGTAGGTTGCTAGTGGAGCCTGTGGGGTACTCATCATCAAGCCTCTTTGCGGAAAGTTGACCGAAGCATGGCTACAACTTGCTGTGAAAATAACGTTAGTCAGTGCATCCACTAAGTATTTTTTTGTACTCAACTTGCCTTTGCCATCTTCACCAAAGTCTTTGATACGACCACCAGATTCAGAGCAAACTTCATCTGCCCAAAGTTGTAACTCTTGGTCCTGTTGTATATCTTTATTGCTTTCGTAGTAGATGTTGGTATAATCTTCTACCCACTTGTGGATAGCCTTCCAGTTGAGTAGTCCGTCATCGCGGTAGGGGTACTCCTTCAATACATCCTTTTCTACACCTTTCAGAGCAAAGCTTTTGGGAAACATACTGTCATTAAAACTCTCTTTTCCTACTACTTCTATTGCAGCGACTGTTTCCGATAGGATTTCTCCAGCCAATAGGAAATCTACACCTCCACCAGGTGCAATGAGTTTTGTCTTGGCAAGATAGTTGATAAAAATTGTCCCTTGGAAATGTGGTACAAGCAATCTGTGTATCGGGTGGCGTTTCGCAAGTTGTCGGTAGGTGGCAACGACGAAGGGCTCGGTAAATAAATGTGTTTTACCTAAATGGGCGATGAGTTCGTGGTAGTTGCCATCCGCTGAATTGACTATAGTTTTAGCGATGTTCCAAGTCCATTTTCCTGAATTGGGGGTAATGGTTGCAAATTTTTTTCGTTCTTGTCCACATTGGATTGCTATGGGGTACAATGTTTCTCGGGTTTTGTCCAATGCAAATAGGGCGATAGGAGCATAGCTAAACTTTTGCCCATTGGGCTGGTCTCCCGCTTGTATGTTTTCTAAATCTTTATAGTCGACAATAAAGATTCGCTTTTCTTTCAGGGCATTTTGCAAGCTATCATCGGCAAAAGCACCCAATGAGGTAAATTGTGAATTGCTAAAGTCAACCTTACTGGGAAGGGATTGGATGCTAGTGATTAGAGTAGGATTCCAACCTGCTATACGCATACGAACAAAATTTTCATCGGTGAGAAATTCGTGATTTGGGTCAGGATTTTTAATGGTAGCGAAGAGCGCATCGTAATCTTTTAGGGTTGCACCTTGTCCCATAGGAACATATTTTTGAATGTTAGCTGCGGCTATATAAAAAAAGCTAGTAGGGTCCTTGGTGGCAATCGTATTGAGGATAAGGCGGGTGTAATACTTGATACGAAACCAAATTGGCAAGAAAAACTTGCCAAACTTGTGAGCAGTTCTGGCACTGGAAGCTAGAGAGTTTCTTAACAGTTGTACACCAATCTCTATCAATATCCATATCCATTTGAAACGCGGATACTCTGTTTTGGGTACGGAATCGGAAAATCCAAGGGTCGGAATGATGTTGTAGTTGAAACGGTAGCGGTTGCGGTATTTTTGCAATTGCTTGTTTCTGCATTTTTTATGCTTATCATTTTGTGGTAAACTTGGTGTACCCATGGCTATTCTCCTTTTTCCTCTTGGTCTAGTAGTACTTTTCCTTTTACTCCCTTAGGCAACATGACACCAAAGAAAAAACTCTGTTCGTAGTTGGCTTTTGTTGCCAATTCAAACCTAGCATGTGCATAAAAGCTAATCAAAGCGATTCGGATATACATTAAAGCAAAGGGCATCCCCATACACGCTCTGGGACCTCTACCAAAGGGAAAGAAATAGTCACTGTCATAAGGATTGTTTTTTCTCACCTCTTTTGTCCAACGGGAAGGTTGGAAAGTGAGTGGCTCATCCCAGTGTTTGTCGGAACGTTGTAGGTAATAGTTGGAAATAATTATAGGTGTGTTTGTAGGAACTCGATAGTCGTTTAAATACAATACTTGTGTTGTTGAAGAATTGCGTGAGTAAAACGGTACAGGAGGAAAAATACGCATGCATTCCCGAATGATTTGTTCGAGTATTTCTACCTCTTGCAGATCCGCATATGTAAAATTTGGTTTCTCGTGGAAGAGTTTTTTTGCTGCCTTTTTGAATGTATCGAGAATCTCACGGTTCTCAGGAAGTCCCAAGAAGTAAAAGGCGGTTACCAAAACACTGGTAACAGAATAGGCTCCCCCGTAGAATATATCAGCAGTACTGGCAGTTGCTGCCTCATCACTCAATTCTGAGCCATAACGCCGTACCCATTGCAAGAGGTCGGTAGCTGCATCATTGGGATTGGCGTACGAATTGGCAATTTGCTCTTTGAAATAACCCAGCCATTTCTTGCGTTTGGGATAGAAGAAGGGGTTTAAAACTTTCTTAGTTAGAAAGAGGGTTGTCAGCCTTTTGGAACCAGTCTTACCCAAAGAAACAAAAAGATCATAGATCTTATCGGGTAGGTATTTGCCTATGGCTGAGATGGAGAAGGCGTCAAATGACATCCGTTGTAGCACGGGTAAAGAGTCTAAAGTATAGAGCTTTGAGGTTTCTGCGAGTTCTTTGCTGCGTACCACCAGGCTTGCTCGTAAAGGAGCGATCTGCGCCTGTAACCAATCATCGAACCAGGTGGAACTAAAAGGGTCGCGTTTGCGCATAGATTTCCATTGTGGTGGATTTGCCAGAAATGGTGTGTATTTGGTGATTACTGGTTCGAGAGCTTCAATCGGTGAATCCTTATGGTATTGCTTCCAGCTTTTGTCTACTAGTACGGCTCTGAAATACTCAGGAGCGTTGATAGCAATTTGCGGTTTATTGGCAAACCATACCACATAGATAGGTCCATAATTGGCTGCAAAACCAGTAGTAACCTCCCAAGGTTGTGCACCCAAAAAGTCCAAAGCATTGCCAAAGGGGAAAGAAGGCGGTGGCCCAGGAAAATCGGCGTATTCCTCCACAATGGCTTTGTTGAAAAAATTAAATAATTTATTGGATAGACTCATTTGCTTTACTCTCTTTCAAGCCACCTACATTGGGTTTATAGCATTGTATTTATTTTATAGTTTGCTTGTTTTTATTTTTTATTACTGAAAATTTACTTTTTATTTTGAGATATGTGAGCCAATATTTGAGAATGGCAATTTTTTGTCAAGAGTTTGTTTTTATGGCTTTTATGAACAGTGGTAGATAGATCAGGTTGGTAAGCCAGCTAAAACTTAACTGGCTCTTTGTGGGGCATTTATTTCTACGGTTTTTCCATAGACTTAATGGTAGAATCGGGTGGTGTTATGTCCATCAAGCATTGCATGGTTTTGGTGGTAGACATGTTTCCTAAATTGTCAGAAGCTCTGTACTGCAAGTTGACCTCACGTTGTTCGCGTAGAGTAATCTTTCCTCGGTAGTCTTTCCAGGCTTCGTTGTCTGACAGCCTGTACTGCATACCATAGACACCGGAGTCGTCATCTTCGGCACTTAGGTAGACGATGCTATTTTTTTTACAGTATGCCTTACCATCTATCTCGCGTGTTTCTGGAGATACACGTGCAGTGACAAACTTAGGGCCACGGGCATCGATGAAGAAGAGCAGTTCTTTTTTGCGTGATAGGTTATAAACCTTATCCATTGCTCGTACCAATACACTTTCCTGTCCATGCTTGGTAAATTCTTTTTGGTTTTCTGTATAGGGGAGATAGCCTAAGTGTGTAAATTTTTGTTCGCCACTTCTACGTGTTCTATCCTTGATGCTTGTTAATATTGTATAAATTCCTGAATTGCTATCATGGGCACTTAGTAGCAGTTTCACACCGGGTTTGTAGTAGGTTCTTCCGTCATTCTCATGAAACAAACCTTCCAAACTATAGCTAATCGTAGGCGGAGTTTTATCAACGATGATGTCATAGATATGTTCGTCTTCCTTATTGCCCAACTTGTCTACAGCACGGTAAATCAGACGGTATCTTTTTTGTTCTGTCAGTGCCAGCGGATAGGTATAGGTTTCATATGTGCCATCTTCGAAGCGGTATTCCACATGTGAAAATTTAGGGTCATTGTAATCGCTGTCCAATTGGAACTTATAGCGACCATTGGTGTAGTAGCGACCGATAGCATCTTTGAAAAGACTACCGTTGCGTCGGCTATTTATCATGATTTTTTTGAGTTCTTTGTGGTATGCTTTGCGTTCTAATTTTTGCAGTTCTGGGATTGATTTCATCGTTTTGTTTTCTTCAACGATATCAGCTTCTTCGGAAAAGAGAGACATACCAGCTACAACGGCTAGCAAAAGTAAGATTTTATGTTTCAAAAGGATACCTCTCG
>JBCCIA010000363.1:0-6365 GCA_039028475.1 Spirochaetota bacterium
CTCTTTCGAAAACTGCCAAAGAGACTTGGCCGATTCATCTGAATTTTTACCCAATCTAGGCGTAGAAGGTTTGGACTTTACAAAGTAGTGACCATTATAAGTAGATAGTTCTTCCTCGGAATTTGAACTTTTTGCAATTTCTCCAAACTGCGTCCATGCAAAAATACATTGTGCCCCTTTCCAACAAGCCTTTTCGCTGTTTCTAAGCCAATTCCATCTGTAGCCCCTGTAACCAATATAGTTTTTCGATCCATACTTTCTTCTTTATTTCCTTTATTGTATCCAATAGACTATTTACAAAGAATGATTAGGTGAACAAATGAGTAAAAATTAAAATTCAAAAGGAGTAAAATTTGGTTTATTTTTTAACTCCATCAAATACGCACCAAGCCCCATCACTAAATAGCCTTTCCTTTCTGCATACTGTAAAACATTGTCAGGAATGTGTAGGGCAGCTAAAATACCGATGATCTTTTTATCAGCATGTTCTGGAAGGAAAAAGCGAAAGTCCTGCATTTCCTTTTCCATCTCTTCTACCTTATCGTTTTTGAGCGTTGCAACAGTGTAGTTGAGAAAAACGTAGTCTTGGGAATACGCAAAGGCATCAAACTCTTTGTTTCTACCATCTTTGTGAAAATCTCTGTTTTTGTACACGTAATCGATAGAGATAGCAAACTTCTCTTGGATCACCCTTGGCAAACTAGGTAAAACCATATCTTCTACAATAGTACCGAATTTATTAGAAAGTTCCCCCATTTGTTTGTTCAGAGCTTTTCTTTCTTGTTTACTTTCCTCTTGGTATTTATGGAACTCTATTTTGCTTTGTCGCACAGCTTCTCTATTCTCTTCGATATAGCTGTTTAAGGTGATTGTTAATTGTGTTTGTGCATTGACAAGTTTGTTGAATTCTATCCCAACCATATGAACAAACTCTTGGTGGGTGCGTTGTAAGCTATCTACTCTCTCCATCAGATCACTCATTTTTTTAGACCTCTCTACCTGTACCAAGTTACAAAAAATCTCAAAAGAACAAAATTTTTACTATTTTCCTAAAGTTGCAAAATATTTTTTACAAATGTTAGCAGTTAGGACTAAGTGGGATTGCCACCAGTCGATTCTTTCTAACAACTTCTCCCCGAAAAAACACTTTACACAGCTATTGCCAAACCTCAAAAAGAGAGAACTGGCAAAAACTATGAATCAAACACACCATTCTAACACTCATAAACCATTTGTATTCTTGCTCTCTTTTTTGAGCTATGTCTTACTCTTAACAAACACAACATTCGCCCAGAACGCAGAACCAAACCAATGCACTCGACTCTTTGACGAGAAGATTCTAACCTTACAAACTGAGAAAATCAAAGCCGAGAAGCCAAAGCAAGGTGCTATATCGATACCCTACACCAGAATAGACGTTTCAGTACATAATGGCATCGTGTTCACTCGATTTCTGCAAGTCTACCACAACCACAGTAAAACCAACCAGGGGTATGCACTCAACCTACCCATCACACCAGACACTATGATCACCCAATACACCATCTGGGACAGGGGTACACGCTATCCTGGTGTCATCGAAGACCGCGAGACCGCAGAAACCATATACAAAAAAGTGACAGGCGATGAGGCTCCTACCATGAACAAAGACCCAGGCCTACTACGCCGTACCTTTGGCCGCTTCGAGATGCGTGTTTTTCCGATTTTTCCTGAAGAAGACAAACAGATAGAAATCGTATTTGTCCACCGCCTATCGATGAAAAAGGGGCTTTTATCCTTAGCATACCCCTTACAAAAATTCGTTACTTCCAACGACCGCAGACACGGTAAGATCAGTTCTTTGCGCACAGACCTTAGTCTAAGCCTAGTGGACAAGTATCCCTTTAGAGATCTACAAGTTCCCGCTCCCTTTAAAGCTTCCTTATCCTGCCAAAACTCTCTAGCATACAAAGCTAGCCTACAAGCAAACGACACATTTTTCGACAGTTCCAGGCAAAAGAACCCAGAAATCCATTTCTCTCTAGATACCGGGGGAAAAACAGTTACCGATACCAAGGTCTACTCCCAAGGACAAAAAAAATTCTTTTTAAGCCGCATCATCTCTGCCAAACCTAGAGTGATAGAAAAACCTATTGCCGAACCTGAATCTGGAAACAAATTTTTTATGGGTGTTTGGCATTCCCAAAAACC
The DNA here is from genome assembly GCA_039028475.1 of Spirochaetota bacterium. Classification (GTDB taxonomy): domain Bacteria; phylum Spirochaetota; class Leptospiria; order Leptospirales; family Leptospiraceae; genus JBCCIA01. The sequence goes on from JBCCIA010000363.1 coordinate 2,191, forward strand.
AGATCCTTTTAGCAATCCAAGATTCGGTTTAGAATTTTTAGCCTATGCCACACTAACAACTCTGCAAAGAAACGATACATTTCATGGTTCTTGGTTCCTAGGCAATTTGGGTAAAGGGAAAAGAAAAAAGAATTCTCTTGTCAAAACACCTTCAGAATACTTTGTCTACCAAGCCAGTAAAGCATTGAACGAATCCATGAAAACCATGCGCAAGAAAAAGTCTAATGCGGAAGAAATCACAAAAGCTCCTGTTCCCAATCCATACGAAGATTTAGCAAGGCTTTTAGACAACGGTGGCATACCCTTAGTATATCTATTTCTCAACACATTGACAGATGAAGAATACACGAAACTCCAGCAATTGGTAGTAAAACATTCTAAAGTTGATTTTATACTTGTTACCATGCATACCAAAGATCTACCTGAATCCTTGCAAAAACAAGCAAATGTAAGTTACTATACAGCAAAGACGGGGTGGAAGTATCGTCGTTTCCGCTCTACTACGGATAAAAGTTGGCTGGAGACTCCTTTTTCACCAGAACAGAACTCTCTAAAACAAGTACTAATTCCTGCATTTCCCATAGCATCACAATTTGGAGACTTCCAAGACTTTTACTCTAATTTACCAAACACGGACCCTTTGTACCCTTCTCTAAATCTCCAAAGCACAGCAAAGCTGAAAAACGTATTCTATTGGACAGAAGATTTTTCTTTAACAAGACGACTGCGGAGAAATGAGCCTTCTCCCACCGAGCCAGAAACAAAACTCATTTGGTTATCTGGTATCTACCAAGGCGAAGGAGAAGTAACAGGTACTATACTCAGCGGTAACTATCCCTTAGGTATCCAGACCATGTTTAAAGGTTCCAAACAAAAAAACCTACGTATGCATTCTTTACCGATTGCAACATATCTCTCCCCAACAGACAAAAGCCAACAAAACCGCTTTGTCGGTGCCTTTCACGCACGTCACTTAGCTTCTCGGAAAAACTTCCATAGATTGGTAGTAGAAGCAAAACTTAGACAAAACAAGCGAGTAAAGAGAAAAATGCCACCGGAAGAAGTCGCTCGTTTAGAACGAGAGCGAGAAAAACTACGACAAGAGTCGGTAGCTCTATCGAGAACTTATGGTTTCATCAGTTCCGAAACAGCCTTTCTCGCTTTGCCTCTAGCTATGCGTAAGAAATACCAGATAAAACCAGCAAGAATTGGAGACATTTCCCCTACAGGAAACTCTATGACAATGCCTTCTTCCCAAGGTGGAGTTCCCGAACCTTCTACATGGGTGCTTTTGGGAGTTGCTCTACTTCTCATGACAGGTATGGGCTTATACCATAAGTATCGCAAAAAGTTAGATCCAATGTCATGATTGCCACCACCCTTTCCAAAGGACTCTCTAAAGAACGGTGGCTAGGTATGTTCCTAGCTACCCTTTTACTTTTCCCATTACTCCCTTTACTGCTTGCCTATTTTTCTTCCCAACATTTAAGCTTTGCTCTCTATGGGATGAGTAAATACTTTTGTTTGTTGTACCTACTAGAGTTTGTCTACAACTTCGCACCACCACAGAGCTGGAAACCTTATTATATAGGCTTACCCATAGGTTACACCATTGCTATTTTCTCCTTACTAGCGGGATTTTCGGCATACGGCTTATTCCTTGGTTTGAGTAGCTTGATCTTTCTCTGCCAAAGGTACAGGTTAAACCCAACAAATAGCCTACAACAAAAGCCATCATCACTCCACCCCATTCTCACTCGAATTCTAATACTTGCCTTAATCCTTCTACCGATTCTCAATATTGAATTGGTGGAGACTTTCCGACAAACCTCGGTATTTTTGGTTGACCGCCTATTAGACCTAACAGGTGTCAGATTTGAACGGATTGGTATCACATATTTTCTGCAAACTATTGATGTAGTTGTAGAAGAAAAATGCAGTGGTTCTAGCTCAACCAGAGCGTTTCTCATTATCATAGCAGCTTTCTTTCTGCGCCGTAAAGCATACCTACAATTTTGGACAATGGCCCTGCCTCTTGCGGTGCTTTGTGGTTTAGCTACCAATACGACACGCATATACCTGCACATCCTCTACACTTTACAAAATGGAAAGGCACCTGCACCTTGGTTTCACGAAGCTCTGGGGGTTTTTTGTTTTGCCCTATGCCTTTTACCCATTTTACACTATGAATTCAAAAAAATGCATGCAGTCATAAAAGTACAAACACAAGAGAACAATCCACAAACCAATTCTAGCAGCGTTATAAACCGATCAGCATTCATCTCCCTAGTAGCAATCGTCATTCTCACAAGTGGCACAAGTATGTATTTGCACCAAAGGTATACAGTTGCAAAAGTTTTAACACACCAAAGTTACGAAGGGCCAAACATAGAAACAACTAGCTGGATTCGCTCCTACCGCTTTACAGAAAAACGTGGGGGAGGTGGTTGGATCTTATTGGAACACCCCATAGAATACTGTATGATTCTAGCGGGTTGGAATGTAGACGGTGAAAGGATTTATACCAACCAAGCAGGCAAAACTCTACAGCTAACGACAACCTTCCAAATTGGAGAAAGACAGTTTTCGTCACGAACAATGGCCTTATTGGTAAAATGGTTTGATGTGCGAACCTGGGGACAAGATCTAAAAGCGGAGGTACGAATCCAAGAAAGTATAGCGATTCCCCATCTGACAAATTTACTAGGAAATTAGAAAAGAATGTAAAAAAAATGACTTCTGAGGAAAACGTTCTTGCGAAGAGAGTTTGTTTCAGCTATACTAGTAGTGTATGAAGTTCCAAAACCTTCCTGTAATCAAAAAACTCGAAAATGTCTTCCAAAAAGAGGCTCTGGTACCCGTTCCTGAAACATGGTACATCGCCATTACCGACGTCAAAGGTTCTACAAAAGCGATTGAATCCGGTCGTTACAAAGAGGTGAACATAGCAGGAGGGCTTTCTATCATGGCCTTAGCCAACGCTTTTGAGGATATGAACTTTCCCTTTGTCTTTGGCGGAGATGGAGTGACCATTCTCATCCCGGAAGAAACCATCGAAAACGCTTGTGATGTCCTATACGATGCAAAACTCCAGATAGAAAAGTTGTACAATTTAGAATTGCGTGTAGGAATTGTCCCGGTCCAAGAACTCTACCAAAAAAACCACATCATCCAGTATGGGAAGTTAGAAATCTCGCAATACTACAACCAAGTCATCATCTATGGGGAAGGCATCGATATTGCCGAAGACTGGGTAAAAGCTGAGGGTAGCACGTACCTATTGCAAGAAAAGAAAAACCCACAAATAGAGGCTGATTTTTCAGGATTTACCTGCCGCTGGGAAGATATTCCATCCCACAAGGGGGAGGCGGTTGCTCTCATTGTAAAAGCCAATGCACCCTCTACCGGGCACCCTTCTGAATACTATAAGAGTCTCATTCCACAAATTTTTGAGATCATAGGTGATGTGTCAGAACACCATCCTATCCAAACGACTCACCTAGAGCAGACCAAACGCACCGAGTACCTAAAAAATGAAGCCAAATCGGTTACCAAACAAGAGTCAGGCCTCAAATACTGGCTAAAATATCTCAATATTCGTCTGGAGGTATTTATCACACGTTTGGCCTTAAAGTTTAACCTAAAGATAAAAGCCTTCTGGTACCAACTCAACGAACTCAAAGAATACCAAGTTCTCTCTTCGGACTATCGCAAATACGACGGTACATTGAAAATGATCATTTCTGTCTCCAAAGAAGCACGAGAAAATTTAGAAACCTATCTACAAAAAGAAAAAGAACAGGGAAATCTGTTCTATGGTCTGCATGTATCCGACAAAGCACTTATGACCTGCCTATTGCACAGTGGGACGGAGAGAGAGGTGCATTTTGTAGATGGGGGAGATGGTGGTTATGCCCTTGCTGCCAAAATGCTCAAAGCCCAAATTCGTAAAACATAGGTAAGAATCTTATAAACCTTGGATGGACTTTTTTCATATTTTTGAAATAATTTATTAACTTTTTTTGGTAAAATTGAAACGCTTCATTTGTTATAATTATAAGAAGTGGGAAAATCGATTGTTGGAAGTAAAGGTTAAAGGGACTTGTCGTTACATAACTCTGTTGCTTGCAGCAGTTCTAAGCAACTGTGCCCCCGCAAATTTGTATAGTGGAAAC
>JBCCIA010000364.1:0-6362 GCA_039028475.1 Spirochaetota bacterium
ACAAATACTACTATTGGATGGCTATCTAAAGACTCAGCTTACGAAAGTTATCAAAATATTAGCAATTCTCCTTGGCAAGATTGGCAGAACTACGCATCTGTTCTAGATATCGGTTGTGGGGAAGGTCATTTGTTTGAATATTTATACAAGTACAGAGCTTATACTTCTAAATATATAGGCATTGAGTTATTACCATTATTTTATAACAATGCCTGTGAACTGTACGCCAATAGGGAAAATACGGAATTTATTTGTGCTGAATTTCTAAGCCATGAATTTGGAACTCAGAAATTTGATTGGGTTTTTTCTTTGGGTTCCTTGAGTGTAAAACAAGAGAACCAGTACGAATATGATTTAGCTTCCTGTCAGAAGATGGTAAGCCTTGCAAAGTATGGTGTGAGTGTGTATCTGAATGATATTACCAATATGCGATCTGGGCGACAAAAAGAATTACCGCATCTCGCGTTTCATAATGTTGCTGATTTTGTTGGCATGCTGTTAGATAACTTTCCATTGAAAGAGTATGAAGTTGTCCATTTTCCCGATGCGACTTCACAAAAAACTATCATTCATTTCACTCTATAGAATTTTGCTCTCTAATTTAAAAAAGCATCTCATTACGAACCAATTTCCTTGTGAAGCTAGTCATTTCATCACAGAAGGATGTTTTGAAGACAATCACCAGTGCCCAGGTGGATGGGCACAATACGATCAGGGGACTCGTATAATTACAGAAACATTGCAAGAGCAGGCTGAGAAATACCCGGTTTGGCAATGGTTTGCAGAGACAAACAAAAAATATTTAGAAAAAGGAGGGCAAATTCACCGACTTGCAACTTTTTTACAGCAGGAAAAGGCTGAAAAGCAGGGTATTATCATTGTGTTAGCAAATAAGAATTACCTACATGCAAAAACGGAGGCAATATTTTTATACAAGCATTTGCAAAACTTACGCCTAGGTGTCCAAATACTGGATATCTTAGAGTTGTTGGCCAAATTAAAAGCTAAAGAAATTCCGGTAGATGCTTTTTTTTACTATTGCTATTATAATGATGCAGAGCTAAAGCAATTGTGTGGGCAAGAGAAATTGGAGTTTTCTGTTATTTGCCAAGAACTCAAAAAATTTAAAATCCAAAATCGATTTGGTAGAGAAGGCCTGTCTTTTTCTCAAAGAAACTGGATACAAGAAACGGGCATCTACAAAAAAGACACTATATTTCAACCAGTGATTTACTCTGAGACAATTCGAGAGAGGGGATTTAGCTATCTAAATAATTTAGATCTATCTTCCTTAGTGCTAAAGTTAGAAACATCTTATGGAGGTTATGGAATTTATTTTCCAAACCAATTTTCTTTGGAGTTTATACAAGAGTTACTTTTACAAAAAAAAAGTTTTGTTTTAGAAACTTACCTACAGCAGCCTAGTATGTTCCAACCCGTTTTTAGACTAACAGGAAGGTGCAATACAAGATTTGTTCATTTCGCAGAAGTTTTTATTGATACAAGGATCACTTTCTTGTATAGTTCTAAGCAAGAATTTCAAAGATTGCATGTGTTTAATCGGGCAAATCTTGAAGGAAAGCCATGTAATTTGGCTAGTGGTGGGATTTTTTTGTACAATTGGCTAGTTCCTGATGAAATGTACCTTATGCTTCAGCACCAAATCAGTGAGTTTTGGTCACGGGTTTCATCAGAGCAAATGAAAAGTTTACAAGATACTTTTCACAAGAAATTATGGGAAAAAGGTGTCATTGATCCCAATACAAAAATACCTTATGCAATGGGTCTAACGCCATATATCATGTCTAAGAGTTCTGTAAGTAGGTTAGAAAACTATGCCAGGATGTGGTTGTCTTGTATACAAAAACGGTTCCAGAGTAAGGGAGTGGATAAAAAGCCTTTTATCATAGCATTGGACTTTTCTTTAAATCCTAGATATTGACATTTTAATGTAACACTTATTTGTCTAATTTTTCTTCCAAATTACTAACTCGTTTTACTAAGCGGTTCAAACTGAGCATATGTTTGATATTGGCGCGAAATTTTTGAAATTCACGAAAGGTTAGGTTCCAGTCCCAGCCTGCATAGAGGTCAGGTTTTGGTGGGGTATTGCGTAGACCGGTTCCGCCTGCTAACATAGTGCCAGAGGGTAGACTCATGTGATCGCCGACAGCACAGGCTCCGCTAATTTTACAATAATCTTCTACAATGGTGCTACCGGCAATCGCAGTTGCACCAGCTACAATGACATGTTTACCTATTTTTACATTGTGTGCGATTTGCACATCGTTATCTAGTTTTGTGCCATCACCTATCATGGTATTGTCAATGCCGCCCCTATCAATGGAGGTATTCGAGCCAATTTCGACATCATCACCAATTACGACTGAGCCGACCTGTGGGACTTTAAGTAATTTTTTGTCTTTATCGATAAAACGGTAGCCATCACCGCCAATGGTAGTATTGCCAAACACGGTAAACCGATCGCCTACCTGCACACTATCAAAGATCACACAGTTTGGGCCAATTCTTGCATCATCCCCTATTAAGACACCCGCACCAATTTTTACTCCATCACTGATAATTGCATTTTTGCCAATGTTGCAGTTAGCTCCTATAGAAACAAAATTACCAATATCACAATTGTCACCTACAGTCACTGATGCATCGATAACAACGAATTCGCCTCGCTTGCCTGATGGCTTGTCGGCAGGGTAGAGAAGATTTAAAATTTGGATTAGGGCATAGTCCACATCATTGACAGCTAAAACCGGTTTTGAGAAGTCATCAATCCAGTCGTTGTGAATGAGCACCGCAAGTGCCTGCGATTCTTGTGCTTTCTTGAGGTGTACTTTGGTATTTACATAGGTCATAGAGTTGGGAATGTCTTGGTGCAAGGTTGCCAGTTTGGCAATCTGAAGTTTGTCGGGTGCTTCACAGTGAGCAATTTTAGAGCCAGGAACGTTCTTATGGAGATCTAATAGACTATGCATGGTGAAAGAAAAACTAGCAATCTGTCTTTTGTCACTAAAAAAATAAAAAAGCAAATCCAACTGCTGTCTTGTTACTTGCTCGCAGAGGTAGATAAGAGAATTATAGTGGACAGTACTGCTAAAAATAGAGCTTGGTAAGACCTATGGATACTAAAAACCCCAATGTGTTTTTTGATGTTACCGCTGATGGTGAGAAGTTAGGTAGGATTACCTTTGAATTGTATGCTGATGTTGTTCCCAAAACAGCAGAAAATTTTCGCGCTTTGTGTACTGGGGAAAAGGGATTCGGTTACAAAGGCTGTATTTTCCACCGTGTGATTCCCGACTTTATGCTCCAAGGTGGTGATTTTACCAACCACAACGGCACTGGCGGTAAATCCATTTATGGTGCAAAGTTTCCTGATGAAAACTTTACTCTGAAACATGAGGGCCCAGGAACTTTGAGTATGGCAAATGCGGGACCCAATACAAATGGTAGTCAGTTCTTTATTTGTACCATTAAAACCGATTGGTTAGACGGAGCACATGTGGTCTTTGGAAAAGTAACCGAAGGTATGGATATTGTCAAAACTATAGAATCATTTGGATCAAGGAGCGGTCGAACTTCTAAGAAAGTAGTGATTGAGGATTGCGGGGAATTGCAGTAAATATATACTCTTACTTGTAAGAGCCTGCCTAAAAATGAAACTACAGGCTCTTATCAGTAAAAAATAATCTTCTAATTTATGGTTGGATGTTTTGCAGATCCTGCTTCGCTTTGTCTAAAATAGAGTTTTTATCCGTTTTTTGCACTTCTTTCTTTTGAGTGTCACTTTGATCTGTAACAGAATTTAGAGTCTCTTTATTCTTTTGTTTCTGCTCGTTTAACAATTTTGCATCCCCTTCCTTTTGTTTTTCTACGAGATCTTTATTTTTCTTTTTTTGTTCTTCGAGTACTTCCTCATTTATCTTTTTTTGCTCCTCTAAAGTTTGTTTTATCCTCTGTTTTTCTTTTTCGAATGTTTCAAAGATCCCCAATACTTCAGCTTCATGAGTTTCCATAATTTGTGATAAAGCGGAAAAGTCTTTTTTGAGTTGTTGTTTTTCGGGAGCAGGCATGGGTTCTATTTTTGCTTCTGTGGTGTCTTCAGGAATAGTAGTTTTTTTACCTTCCTCTACTACTATCTCTTGTTTGGACTTTGCTGGTTGTTCTGTATTCTTTTTTTCGATCTCAGATGGGATAAATGGTTCTAAGACAATGACCCCTTCTTCTACCTTTGCTTCTTCTATGTCCTTTTTGCTCACTGAAAAGCTAGTTCCACGAACAGATGCGATGTGATTCCCTAAATTGACTTTATAGGCTTCTTCTTTTGCAAGTTTCTTCCGAACTAGAGATAAAACTTCTCCTTTGTATAGTCTAACGGAAAAATCAGAACCATTCTTTTGGATACTGATATCAGTATTTTCTTTGAGCCGAACACTGATCTTAGTATTCAAATATAGGTCTATACTAGATTTAGAACCTACTTGGATTCTATCGTTCTCATAAAGTTTATCATATTGCTGTAACTTGCGTGCTGTAGGAGAGGATATATTGGTATCTCCAGAGGAGAACATGACTACACCAACTAACTTTTTTTGGTTTAAGCTAGGATCATTTGTGACAGTAGGCTCTTGCTTTTTCTTGCAAGAACATAAGAAGAGTAACAGGATCAGGATTGGTATCTTTTTCATGATCGTATCTTATACTTTATAACACAGATGCAAGATTCTTTCTTATCTCTAGTAAAAAAAATCATAGAACAAAGTAATATAAGGGAAAATCGTCTTTCTTATGGCAAACTTCTTTTTGCCATTTTTGTGTTTTCTCGCTTGACCGTGGTATGTACAAGACGAATGTTAGCGGTGTGAGAGTAGGGGAAAACCAATATGTTCTGGCTGTAGATTTGGGAACCTCGGGACCAAAATGTGCTTTAGTAGCAATGGATGGTTCTGTATTGGTAGATGCTTTTGCGGAAGTTCCTCTAAACCTATTGCCCGATGGAGGTGCAGAACAAGACCCTAAATTATGGTGGCAACAAGTTTGTCAATGTATCCATGATTTGCTTAAGACGGATGTGGATAAAAAAGATATTCTAGCAATTTCTTGTAGTAGCCAGTGGTCGGGAACTGTTGCGGTAGATACAAATGGAGACGTTTTGCGAGATTCGATTATTTGGTTGGATTCGCGTGGCCAGAATGCAGTTCGTAAAATAGTATCTGGCTTTCCTAATATACAAAATTACAATGTTTTTAAACTATTGCAATGGATCCGTCTTACTGGAGGCATTCCCACTCTTGGAGGAAAAGATCCTATCGCTCATATTCTTTATATCAAAGAGAAGTATCCAGAGGTTTATAGGCGAACCTATAAGTTTTTAGAGCCGCGTGATTATCTCAATCTTTGTTTTAGTGGTCGATTTTGTTCTTCAGACGAAGCTATCGCTTTGTACTGGTTGACAGACAATCGCAACTTAGATGCTGTGAAATACAGTGACAAATTACTCGCTTATAGTGGTATCGATAGAGACAAATTGCCGGAGTTGGTACGACCAACTAGTGTTCTAGGAACGATTCGCAAAGACTTGGCAGATTCTCTAGGTTTGTCTTATCAAACGAAAATTGTTAGCGGTGCTCCTGATATACATGCTGCTGCAATTGGCTCGGGTGCAGTGAAAGATTATGAAGCACATCTTTATATTGGAACATCGTCTTGGTTAACCTGTCACGTCCCTTTTAAAAAAACAGATATCTTCCATAATATTGCATCTTTGCCTTCTGCAATTCCAAACAGATATTTGGCTATGAACGAACAAGAAACGGCTGGAGCTTGTTTGAATTTTTTTAAAAACAACATTCTCTTTCATAAGGATGAGTTGGCGATTGTAGACAAGACTGGTGATATATACCAGAGCTTTGATAAAATTGTACAGCAAATTCCAGCAGGTAGCAATGGCCTTATCTTTACACCTTGGTTGTACGGAGAGAGAACTCCCGTGGAGGACCATAGTGTACGAGCTGCGTTTTACAATCTATCCTTAGACTGCAACCGTGGGCATATGCTACGTGCCATTTACGAAGGTGTAGCGTATAACTCACGTTGGTTATTGCATTATTTGCAGAAATTCATTGGTAAAGAGCTAGAATATGTTAATTTTATTGGTGGTGGAGCCAATTCTCCCATTTGGTGTCAGATCTATGCCGATGTATTGGGTAAAAAAATACGCCAGGTACAACAACCGATATTAGCGAATTTGCGTGGAGCTGCTTTTTTGGCTTTTGTTGCTTTGGAAAAAATGACTTATGAACAGGTCTCCAATAAGATCCAAATCGCTAAAGAATTCCAACCGC
>JBCCIA010000365.1:0-6283 GCA_039028475.1 Spirochaetota bacterium
ACAAAGGGTCTCCCAGGTTGCTCTATCATTCTGTCCCTGCGTGCAATCCATAAGAACTCCGGAGAGCCTGCCTTCTGCATTTACCTATTGCTTCAAAGGCAGCTTTGGGCTTCACCACAACAAACAGGGTGGCCACTCTCAATTCAACGATTCACGAAGCTAAATCTGGTTCACTTTATTAAAGCCCACAGGTTCGCTCACCGGGGCTTCGCATACAGTGGATTACTCCAGCATACGCCCAGTTTGCTATATGTGTAAATAGGAAATTCACATAGTAAATTCTTTTCAATTTACAAGAACGATAAGCCTTGTCCTGGCGCACTCGTTCATCGAGTAGCAGAAGCAAAACCTTATTTCCAAATTTGATCCTAATTCTGCATATCGAGATGATAAAAACAGAGCAAAGCCTACTCATCGAATAGCAGGAACTAAACCTTATTTCCAAATACAATCTCAATTCTGCATATCCAGAGATGAAAAAAAATCTCAAACCGTAGAAGACTGATTGCAATTTTCCTGCAAACTCTGTTAAGATGACCCTATGAAAACAGCTATTGCGACTTGTAAAGAATTTTGGCAGCACGACACAGGGTCCCACCATCCAGAACAAATTGCGAGATTGACTTCCATCCAAGAAAAAATCGAAATCACAAATTACTATCCACAGCTCCTCCAGGTAGAAACACAAAAAGCAAGCCAAGAAAATATATGCCGTATCCACTCCCAAGCCTACTACGATCATTTTTTCCAAACAACTGCACAGGGAAGTGGGTATTTTGACCCGGATACACCTTTTTCCCAAGGCAGCCAAGACGCAGCACTACTCGCTGCTGGTACAGGGATCGCTTTAGCCGATAGCATTTTAGCAGGAAAGGCCAAAAATGGCATCGCTTTGGTACGCCCACCGGGACACCACGCAGAAAAAGATAAGGCAATGGGCTTTTGCCTGTTCAACAATGTTGCGATTGCTGCGAGGTATTTGCAAAGCCAAGGGTTTGAAAAAATTTTCATCATCGATTGGGATGTTCACCACGGAAACGGCACCGAAAACGCCTTCTATGAAGACGACAGTGTATTTTTTGTCTCCAGCCACCAATACCCGTTTTATCCAGGTTCCGGCCACCAAAACGATACGGGTAGCGGTAAGGGAAAAGGCTTCAACAAGAACTACCCTTTGCAAAGAGGCACTGGCAATGAAGCTCTAATAGACATATTCCAAGAACAGATTGTAAAAGAACTCGATAGCTTCCAACCAGATTGTATTTTGCTTTCTGCGGGCTTTGATGCCCACATAGAAGACCCTTTGGGAGGTCTTACGATTACAACGGCCGGTTTTGAAACTCTGACGCAAATTGTCAAAACCAAAGCGGAAGAACTCTGCCAAGGCCGCTTGGTATCTTTTTTGGAGGGTGGTTACAATTTAAAAGCTTTAGCGGAGTCGGTAGAAGCTCATTTAGCTGTCTTGGCAACATGATTTTTTCTTATACAAATAATGTTCTCCCCCGATAGTTAATATGTGATAGCAACAGGAATCATTCTACAAGACGGTTGGCTTTATTTTTTAGGATTTATTCTTTTCCTCCTAGTACTAGGAGTTTTTGCCATACTGTACGACCAATTTATAAAGCCATACCTACGTATCAAATCGGCCGAAATCGAACCTCCTCCAGAAGAGGGAGAAGTATTTGAGTTTGTGATAGGCGAAACAACACGCAATGCCTCCTTTGCTATAGGCCGCTCTACTGGCAATTTGACTACAAAGTGCAAATCCATTGCGGAAAACCACCTCCTCTTTCAGTTCAAACGAGGAAGAGATGGCGAGGAATACGATATTGTTGTTAAAAAAGGTGGTCCTACCCTCGCCAAGCCACCCAGAATGGCTGTTTATTCTCGCCTAGACGAACCATTGAAGTTGGAAAGTCATGAAGTAATTGGCAAAACCGCCGACTTCAGAATTTCAGACTCCATCATCAAAGATCGTATGACGAGCTATATAGAAATCCAATTTGTAGCCGATTTCATCGTCACAAGCAACGGCTCCGAAAAGATGCGCTTTAAGTTTACTATCTCGAAAATCCACCCCGGCATGCTTTTCAACGACAAAAGAGGGATTTTGTATTCTTTGGGCAAGTCACAGACAAATACCAACGAAACGGAAGAGGAAACTACACAAGAAGAAGAGTTATTTTCGTAAAATAGGCAGCACCGATTGCTGCAAATCAATTACGAGCCAATCCATTTGTTTTCGTACTGCTACGCTTTGTAAATGGTAAGTGCGAGATCGTTTGCGGTATTTTTCCTCTTTGCGGTAGTAGGTGTCTACAAGCAGTTCATGGGATGCTCCAGGAGACAAAGCAGGTATTTTTTTCTCTAGATAGAGCGGTACTGGTTTTCCCCTTCTCCCTTCATAGTGCAATTTTAACGATAGACCTGGTAAAGCTCTGCCAAAGGAATTGTGAATTTTTACCAACAATCCCTTTTCCTGTTTTGAAAAAGATAAAAATCTGTGCTTTGCACGAAGACTTTTTACGTAAAGAAAATGAGTTTTTTGCAATGCCTCTTTCTTAACAAGGCCTGGAACCCAGCTATCAGGAGAACCAAACTTGGAAAAGTTTTCTGGCGGCAACCAATCGCTACGAATCTGCATCATGCGAACCTCTTGGCCTGCAAAGGTCTTTGTATCGCAAGTTCCTAAATCAGCTAAAGCGCGTAGCAAGTTATCCTCTAGAGAAGCCTGCAAAAGCACAGGCTCACCAAGGGGCGGCTTTTTGCCTTTCCATCCAGGCTGTAAGACAACAGGAATATCCCCCGCGCGCCAAGATATTGTCCCCAATAGACGTGACTCTTGCAAAAGACAGTACTTAGCTGGCTGAAAACTACCTGTAGAGGTAGCAGAAAAAGAGGTAAAATACAAAATTTCTTCAGACTTTTGCTGAATTTGTTTACGAGTTTTACCTGTGACACTACAAGTTACTAACAATATTACGAATATGATTACACAAGGTTTCATGAGACTCTCCCGAACTAGCTAAAGAATATCTACTGTTACGACAAAAGACAAGCAATTTATAAAAAATTTACTAAACCATACAATGGGAGAAAGATATTTTTTGCGAGAAAAGAATAGATACTTTATTTTTTACCTACAAAAACAAGAGTTTTACAATCTAATAGAAGTATGGACGAAAAAAAAAAGAAATATCTCATAATATTCAGTAGTATCGCTTCTGTTATTTTACTTTATTACGTTCTTTTCACTTCAGAAGCCCCTTTAGACAAACCTCAGAAAAATCCACAAAAAGGTGGCGGAGACCTAGCTTCCCTACTCAGCAGTAGCTCCTCCAAAGCAAACACCAACCGTAACGGAGAAATCATCACTGCCCAAGAAACAAGCCTTTTTGAAGAAGATGGCTTTTTTGATACAACGGGCTTTGAGGAAGAGAATGATACGGGAAATCATCCCATTCCGCAAGGCGAAGCTCCTGTAAATCCACAAACCGGCAAGCCCTACCCTGCCGAAGCTATGCGACAATTTGATTCAATTCGTAAACTTATGCCAGACAACGATCTGATTCCGCGTCGCATGACTCCTAGTCAAAAAGAAGAAAAGAAACGTAAAACTGCTGCGAACTTAAAAATCACTCAAAAGGTAAATACCAATAAAGCCAGCCAAGAAGAAGCCGAACAGCATTTCCAAAACCAAGAAAAAGTTCTCAAAGACAGATTGCAAATCATCAACTATCTCATTGAAAAACAGGAAGAAGAAGGATTTATTGATGAAGATGGTAAGTTTAAAAAAGTTTTAGAGGGCACGAAAAAACAAATCAAAGCTCTCTCAGATAGAAGAACAAACTATATGAAGAAATTTCAACCAGAGGCTTAGAAACAAATACATGTCTTTTCCTTAAAGAGTGGTTTAAACCACCCTTTAAGGAAAGTATTCTTGATTTTTGAGAGGATACTATATTTCTTCGTCTAGAGGGTCCATTTCCTCTATCTTATCTTCTTTTTTATCTTCTACGGGTCGTTTTACCTTTTCTTTTTTCAGCTTTTCTTTATTTTTATTCTTACGCTTACTCTTGTTCTTACGTTTATTCTTGTTCTTACGCTTATTCTTGTTCTTACGTTTATTCTTGTTCTTACGCTTTTTCTTGTTCTTACGTTTATTCTTGTTCTTACGTTTATTCTTGTTCTTACGCTTTTTCTTGTTTTTACGTTTATTCTTATTCTTACGCTTATTCTTGTTCTTACGTTTGCTCTTGCGTTTTCTCTTACGCTTTTTCTTTTTTCCAGAAGTATCCGCTTTGGCCAGATAACTTCCAGATTTTCTTAGGTTTTCAGAATTTTCATTGGAAAAAACGGAACCTACCGCAAGAAACATAACAATTAACAGGGAACTGACAATTTTTTTTACCATTTCTGTCTCCAAAAAATTTACCTACCACATAAGGTAAGTGATAAACTATGTATTAGGCAAATAATATAGAAAAAGTAAAGCAATAATAAGGGAGAGAAAAAAATTTATAAGAGCCTATCTAACAACAAAACTGTAGGCTCTTGCAGCTTACTTTTTGCATAAGAATAGACATGTTTTAGGACACGCTATAAGTACGCTTGGATGCTTTGTAAAATGACTTCTTCGGTGCTAGGCAGTTGAATCGTTTGTGTGATACAGTATTCTGCAAATGTATCTGGATGGTAATCAGAACTTTTCCGGTTAAAATCAAGTACAGCAAATACAGTCAGATGAGATTTCTTGAGTGTAGAACTTAACTCTTCCATTTCTGCTTCATAATCATCTAAGTATTCATTGTGTAAGAGCAATACAGAAGAATCCAAATATTTGATAATTTCGAGAAGTGGCCGTATCTTAGAAACAACCTGTAAAAATATCCCATGTTTTTGAAATCCCGGTGTATAGCCTATAAAAGATTCACGATTTTTAACCAAAACAAGTACTTGCTGTTTGTATTTTGGCAAAACTACTTCGATCTGCGTACCTTCCCCTTGCTTAGAAGAAATGAGCATTGTCCCACCTAAAGAACGTACCACTTCATTGCAAAATGGCAAACCAACACCATAACCCTTTTCTCCTTTGGTACCAATCGTAGTAGTTTTGATGTCTTGCTTTAGAAGGTTCTTCAATTTGTCCTCGTGTATGCCTACTCCAGAGTCTTGGATCTTACATATGATGTGCTTGTCTTTTTCATAGGCTTTCACCTCGATCCATCCCTGTGGATTGGTAAACTTTATCGCATTTGCCAATAGATTTTTTACCAATTCTTGTAAATACATCCGATCTAAAAGTACATTAGGCATCTGTGCAAAAGAACTTTCCATGCGAATCTCTTTATCAGAAGCAAGCTGCTGCAAATCAGTAAGAATCGTTTTGGCAACTTCCGCAAAGGAAACATCTTCCATGAAAAACACCAGCTTTCCCGATTGTATATTAGTAATATTCAGTAACCTCTCTACCATCACAAGCAAACGCTTCGAAGAGGAATTGATATTGGAAAATAATTTGATCTTTTCCTCTTCTGTAAAAAAACCAGGATCATCTAAAATAGAACCTACTAAACTTATCATACTGCTTAGAGGCGACTTCAAATCGTGAGAAACAAGTGTCAAAAACCTGTCTTTCGCTAGGGTCGCTTCCTCTGCCCTTTGCTTTTCTAATTTCCAATTCTCTTCTAAGGCTTTTCTTTCTGTAACGTCTCTGCCAAAAACAGTTACACCCCTGCGAATAGAATCAGAAACGATGGGGTGAAAAACGATTTCAAAGTAAGAAACTGTATTATCAACTTCAATAAACACTTCCTCACTAATGACAGACTCTCCTTGCAATGCATCTACAAAGTAATTTTGCCAATCTTTTTGGTACGACAAAGGCAGCCTTTCCAAAAAGGCCTGTTGCGGTTGTAAAGAGATTTGGAAGTACTTTTCAAATAATCTCTGAGCAGCTGAATTGAATACAATGATCTGGAATGTTTCATCTAAAGATAAAATAATATCTCTAGTATTTTCGATAAGGAGAGTCAAATTGTTTCTTTCGACACGCAACTCTTCTGTTCTTTGCTTTACTTTTTGCTCTAGATTATCCTTATAATCATTGAGTTGAGACAAGGTTTCATAATTTCGTAAGGCTGTTGTCAAAACAACAAAAAGTTTGTTAGAGGTTAATTCTGTTTTCGTTTTATAATCATTGATATCATAATTGATGACAACTTCTCTTTCTGGAGCATAACCAGGTTGTCCGGTACGCAGAATGATTCGAGTGAAAGCG
>JBCCIA010000366.1:0-6276 GCA_039028475.1 Spirochaetota bacterium
AACCGTATCTATAATATTTTCATCAAAAACAAGATTCACCCGGTATTTACCCGCATCCAAGTTAGAAAACTTATCCTTTAAGTAATTGGTAGAAGTTTCAATATGCTTTTTCTTCAATTCAATCTCAACATAGCCCAAGGACTTTTTTTCTAATGTGATAATAAACTCTTTTTTTCGTCCAGGACTACGACTAAACTTATAGATGTAATGAATTGTATCTAGGGGAGAAAAGTAGAGGTTTTGCTTAGTCATAGTGTATTCTGAAATAACTACCAATTCCTTCTCCAAAATATCCATATCATCGTTTCTCAAAGCGTGCCAACCAAACTCCCCACTAGGTATACCGCAGGCAGAAAAAAAGAGGAAACTCAATAGCAAAAGGAATACTCGCATTCTAACTCCACATTTCGGGTTTACTTTCAATCTTTAATGACCTTAGAACGATTCGTAACATCGATTTCCTCTTGCTTTTGCCGCCCCTGACCTGTAAAGGAAGCCAGTCTAGTAGAGAGAACCCGTAATACGACATAAGCAATAGCTGTACATAAAATTAGTTTCAAAATCATTTGCTCAAGCAAATCAGCAAGAAAGGGAAGTGTCAAATTTTTTTTAGAGGCTAAGTCAAAAAACAGCTTATGTTGTGATTGTGCACTCTTATAGGGGAACTACACCTTTTTTAGATTTTAGGTAGAGCTTGATCCGCGATACTCCACCCCATTTTTTTGCCAAACGCTTGCCAATTTGATGGATCTTTGCCAGAGTTTGCGGTTTTCCATTTCCACTCCGGGGGAAGACCAAATAAACGATTCCCTGTACAACTCCTCCCGTCCGGACATCCGCATTCACTCCTAAGGCTTTTGCGAGAGCGATAGAGCCTTCCCCTATTCGAGTATCCGCTCCTGTATCAGCGTATATAGCATAAGCAGATCTAGTGTTGTTTTGGTTGTATACAAGGGCAATATCTCCCAGACTGATTCTACCTTTTTGAGCAACCATAGGCGGTAAAACAATATAAGGTATTTTTTCAGAATTTATGTAGCGTCTTTGATCACTAGTACGATAGTTACTATCCTGCAAACTGGTTGTAGAAACATAGTAACCTGTTTTTTGTGTAACAGGTTTACCATCTTGCAAAGCTATCGCCCACCAATTTCCATTCTTACCAGCATGTTCTAAGGTATCTAGACCTATATCTTTAGGATGGTAAGCACGTGGAGAACCGTCTGCATCGATTGTCATGCCAGACGAAAAGAGTACCGATTGCAAAGGGTTCGTCTTCCAGACCCTCACCTTGGCTATTTGCGCAAGAGCTATCTTATAATTGGATTTCCAAAAAATACTTTTCTGACTGCATTTGGCTAAAGAATGCTTATCGTCTACTGCATTTCTCCGAATTG
Organism: Spirochaetota bacterium; assembly: GCA_039028475.1. Taxonomy (GTDB): domain Bacteria; phylum Spirochaetota; class Leptospiria; order Leptospirales; family Leptospiraceae; genus JBCCIA01. The sequence continues at coordinate 1,398 of JBCCIA010000366.1, forward strand.
GACAATCCTTGGATGGAATAAAGTTTTTCTTACTACTAGAGAAAACCCCGATGGCAATACAAACTAGCGACAATACAATTTTTACTGGGTTAGTGTAACTCATCATAAAACTAAAAACTCCTTACTAAACAAAAGCCAATCATAAATAATTTACAATAGAGAAAAAATAGTCCTTATTTTTTAACTTTTTTTGGGAAAAAGAAATTTTTTCAGAAACTTTTTATTAACTTGTTCTCTAATTAGGTAATATGATTTCAAATCCAAATCGGGGTAAAACAAGTTATGGCAAAGAAAATTTTACTAATTTTTATGACTTTGGTTCTTACAAGTCTTAGTATAGGATGTGCGGTTGAGTCCAAAGAAGAGGAGGAGTGGGAAGAGTTCAGTAAGTTAAGAAGACTATGGGTGCCTTTACTTACCGCATCACGAAATGCAGCACAGACAAGTTCCTCAACAACTTGTACTGTTAGTGAAGATAGTAGGTTTACAGGCAAAGTAGTAGACAGTTTGACAAATACAGCACTTTCCTTAGTCGAGATTTCTACGTACCCTACTTCTACAACCGTCACAACGGGGAGTGATGGAAGTTATACTGTAGATCAATCTATTTGCAACAACCAAGAGTACACTATCATATACAACAAATATGGTTATAAAGAAAAGTCTATCAAACAAACCGCTATACCAGGAGAATACGATACAGGTACAGTGACTTTAACTAGGGACACGGATACATATACTTTTATCAATATTTTAGTACGTGGTTCTGATAACTCCCCCCTTGCTGGTGCAACTATTGGCTATGCAGGCGGAGGAACTACAGTATCCACAGGAACAACCAATTCTGTAGGTATTTACTCCCTACCTGTACTAAAAACGAGTGTGAGCCAAGTTCTAACTATATCGGTCTCTGACTACAAAACTGCAAGCGTGTTGTATAATGTTAGTTCTGGTAGCTGCTCAAGCACAGCAAATGGTAAATTTACTTGTGCCCAAGATAGCATTGTTGTTCAATTAAAAAAGTAAATCAAGTAAATGGCAAGGAAGCATTCATTAACATTACCTTGCCATTTACTTCCACATTAGCTGCCAATCATCTTTCCCGTTTACCAACTTACTTTTACTAACAAAACCGTTTCTCATAAACTGAACCGTTTTAGTATCAACCCATAAAGGGTATTTTTGTAATACTTCTTTAGACAACTGAATATCGATTGAACTATAATCATTATAATAAACAAGCTCTAATCTATCGGAGAGGATTTTCCAAACCCTCAAACCACGGTGGCTTGGGAAACCATATGGACCAGGTATATAAGATTCTACTAAGTACGTCTGATCCGGGCTAGCAAAAGGAATTGCTCCAAGATATTTGCTAAAGCCAGATTGAGTATTTATCAATATGTAATCATTTCCTTCAAAAAACTGTCTATAAAGTAAAACAAAATTTGTGCCATGTAAATGACGAAGAAATCTATAAACCTGAGTACTAGCAAAATTGTTTCCTTCTTTAGAAACATATTCATCTATTTTACCATTAGAGAGTTTGATTTGTAAACGGTTACCTTTTCTATAATAGAATTTTCCATAATACTTCTTTTTTCGCCTGCGTTCAATCATAGTAGCACATTGTAATGTGTTACGAGTATTTTTGCAAAACGGTTTTTCTCCTAATTCAGCAGTAAAAAAGAGACCCATATTGCGTGGGCGAGGCTCTTGGGAAGATAGATAATAATCAAAAACCCAACCAGAGAGTTTTACTGATTTGACAAAGACCCATTTTCCTTTTTTCCGATAAATAATTTGTGTATCTCTTGTCTCTAATAAAACTGCAACTATAGCTCCACTATAAAGAACCCCTACGATCTTACTGCGAATATTTGGCTTATGCCTCACTCGTAAACTAGTTGCATCCACCCACAGTTTTTTAATCTCTACTTTTTCCACAGGTAACCTTTCTAGAGGAGTTTTACAAAATTGCCAAGAGAACAGAAAAAGTAAAATAATAATACAAAGATTTACTTGTTTCAATTTGTTTTTCCATCTAAATGAACCTGTAGGCCATCAAGGATTATTTCGAGTCCAAAAGAGAAGTTCTGCATTCCATCGTATCTACGTTCACTAACTAATTTCGTCAAAGCATACATATTGGGTAAAGTTTCTTGTGGAATCATATGGATGTACTCCTTGGCAACTTTCGCGTATTCCTCAGGTTTGAAGGGAAAATTTAATTCGATCAAAGTAAAACCATAGACATGGCTATCGAGGGCATTGATAGCATGGTCTGCCTGTGCAAGAGTGAAACCAGCTCCGACAAGACAAGCTAAACTACTTTCAAAATAGGCAAAACTAGCGGGCCCTTTATTGATATTGGATAGCAAGGGTATAGCAGCCCAACGATGCTTTAGCAATACATCATGTGCTGAATGGCAGCGAATGCCCATTGCTTCTCTCCAGGGCAAGTTAGAATCAGGACATTGCATTTTTCCAATCACCTCGTCAATCAAGGTATCTATGATCTCTTCCTTATTTTTGATGTGATTGTAAAGGGACATAGCTTTCACACCCAAAAGCTCAGACAATTTACGCATGGATAAACTCTCTAAGCCATTTGCTTCTACCAGTTGGAAAGCACTTTCGATAATCTTTGTTTTGTTTAACGAGCGTCGCTTCGTCATATAAGAATTATAGCGTAAGTGAACATCCTATGTCTATCGAATTTTGCACAATCCATCCATAGGAACCTTTGCCTATAATACGAAGCGAGACAGCAATTCACCCAATTTATCCGATTGAGACTTCAAGTCTTGCGAAATTTCTACCAATTGGCTTGCACCAGAGGCTGTAGACTGGCTATCAATACTCATGTTTTGAATTGTCATATTCACCTCTTGTACACCCGAATACTGCTCCTTCGAAGCGAGAGAGATGGAGTCAGCTGAGCTTGAGATAGACTCAATATTTTGCAGTAAAGTACGAAACTTTTTACCCTCGGCAGTTACATTCTGTTGCAAGTTCTGTCCAAGAAGGTTCATATTTTCTATCGAATCAGTAATTTCTTTAACACTGACTTCCACTTCCTGTGAACGTGTATTGCCAATTTGTACATGCTGAGAAAGTTCAGAAATATAACTTTCGATTTTCTTCACGCTGGCAATTGTTTTCTCAGCTAGCTTAGAGACCTCTGCTGCAACAACAGCAAAGCCCCGGCCAGCGTCACCCGCACGAGCAGCTTCGATAGAGGCATTCAAAGAGAGAAGATTCGTTTGATCAGAAATATCACGAATCAAATCTACCATTTCACCAATACGATGGGAACTGCCTTGGATATTGTTCATAGACTCAAGGATGGAAGAAATAGAATTCTTCCCCTCCCTTCCTTTTTTAGTAGATTCCACACTTTCTTCAGCTAACTTTTCCATACTATTTGCAACAGTAAAGAGCGACTCGTCCATATCTATAGCCCCTTGTTTTAGATCCACGAGATTTTCCGTGACACTTACAAGTGTCTTACTCACGGTATCTACAGAGGCAACGAACTCTTCATTTACAGCAGCCGACTCCTCTATAGTAGCAGCTAAATTTGTAGTTACAGTATCAAAGTTACCAGCAAGAGAATGAACCCTTGTTGCAAGCTGTCCTGTATCAGAAGCAGTGTTTTGAATAGTTTGCAAAACAGAGGCCAAACTAGTAGACATGGTATCTAGGGAAGATAGCATCTCGGAGATTTCATCCTTCCCCTGTATAGCGACACGTTTGCTTAAATTTCCCAAGGATAATTCTTTCGCCAAGTCTCCTGCATCTTTCACACCTCTAAGGATCCAACGGGAAACAAACAGAAAAGATATACTACTGACAGCAAGAGTCAAAAGAAAGAAAAAGAATTGAACCACTGTTTCTATGAAATTGTCCTGATTGTGATCCTCTAAATAGGCGAATAAACTAGCAGCCATCTGCTCTTCCTTTTTGTGCATCCGGTTGATACGCTCAGTCGCGACCTTCCACCAATCCAAAGAAGTCACATCCCCAGATTGTTGCTGTAAAACAGAAGTTCGAATCCTGGAAACTTTCTTTTCCAAAGTATCTTGCTTATCTTGAATGTACTGTTCTTTAAACTCCGCGGTAACAATTTGTAGAAATAAGCTATCAAACGAAACTTGTCTAGAATAGAGTTGTAACAAACGATCTCTCATACCTGGACCAAAAGATTTGCGCTCTAGGGTATTTGCAACAACCGCCCTTTCTAGACCCGAAGCCTCTTTGATCCTCCCAAGCAATTGAAAAGCCATAATCTTCTGCGCGAGTTTTGCATCGGATAGAGAAGTAGCATATACCGTCTGTATGTCAAGCAAGGAATCCACAATAGAAGTATAGTAAGAAATCTCTTCAGACACTCCAATATTCTGCTCATTGATACGCTGACGTATTATTTGTATCCGACTTAATAATTTACGTGCTTTGGTGGATAGACGAAAAGCTTCTTGTATCTCTTTATCAACTTTTGTTTTATTGAATATCTGTATAACAGCATCTGATTGTTTACGGATTTTTTTGATCTTTTCAAAAACTTTTTGATTGCCAGAAGCAAGGTAGGCAGCAGATAAGCCTCGTTCCTGTTGCAAATTATGAACTACTTCATTGGCACGAATAGATATAACAATTCCTTCCTCTAAAGTCTTACTTTCTTGGTAGACCTGTAAACGCTCAAAAGAAAATGTACTTGCAAAATACGCTAGTAAAATAAGGGGAGCCAAGCCTAAAAGACTCAGCTTTCCAAGTAAACTAATATTTGCTAAAATATTGTATATGGTCTTCAAAATGTATTTTGCCCCTATATCGTTTTATCTATGAAATGAACCTGTCCTAAAACCAAACTACA
>JBCCIA010000367.1:0-6223 GCA_039028475.1 Spirochaetota bacterium
AAATTAAATACCAAAAATTAAGAAGTATAGATATGAACCAGATAGCTTTTGATATTCCTCGAGATGAAAAAAAAGCCCGTATTTTAACCCGTATAGCATTACTTGTTTCTATTTTTATAGCTATTGTTGCCGGAACCTTAGCTGGCACTCGGGGTGCTTATTATGCAGTAATCATTAATTATTTAGGTATCGTTATTTATGGAATCTTATTTTGGTTGCACTGGAATTCTAAGGTTTTACTAGCAAGGTTAGCTTTTCTTTTAATTGCTAATATACATTTACTTGTAATTTTATTATTTGTAGGTCGTGAGTTGGGTGCCTGGGTTCATTTTATTCTGCTGATGCTTGTTCCTTTTGCAATTTTTGCAAGAAAGCAAAGAAAATTTATTCTTCCTATGTCGTTCCTAGCCTTTGCTATGTTAATTGGAACTTATGTAATCTTTGAAATATTTCAGTTTCAACCGATTATATCTTGGGAACGTGGTATAAAAAACTCTAGAGTACTTGTAAATTTAACTTTAGTATCCATCGGATCTATACTACTTATGCGTTTTTTGAGAAATGTCCAATTCCAGGCGGAGGATCGACTAGAAGAGGAGCATAGAAGATCAGAAGATTTACTACTCAACGTTTTGCCTGCATCTATTGCAGAGCGTTTGAAAAATGGGGAACAACCTATCGCAGATTTGTTAGGTGAAGTTACAATCCTATTTGCTGATATCGTTGGCTTTACTCGTTTTGCAGGAAAAAGTTCCCCTAGAGAATTGATTGACTTGTTGAATGAAATTTTTACAGAATTTGATAGACTTGCGGATAAATATAGACTGGAAAAAATAAAAACGATAGGTGACTGTTATATGGTTGTCGCGGGATTACCGGAACCAGTAGAAAAACATGCTATTATTGCTTGTCGCATGGCATTTGAAATGCAAAAATTCATTCATGATGGTCTGGCTAAAGGAAAACATGAGTTGCAAATACGAATAGGTTTGCACTCAGGGTCTGTGATTGCAGGAGTGATCGGAACAAAAAAGTTTAGCTATGATCTTTGGGGTGATGCTGTAAATACAGCGAGTCGTATGGAGTCAAACGGAACACCTGGAGAAATTACAGTTACTAGCGAAACTTATACTTTGGTTCGAGAAGAATTTGAAGGTATAAGGCGTGAACCCATAGAAATAAAAGGAAAAGGTGTGATGACAACCTGGTATCTAAAACAAAAAAAGGAGAAGCAAACATGAAATACATATTTCCGCTTATAATTTTATTCTTGCAAACTTCACTAATAATTAAAAAGTTTAAGAAGGGATAGACAGACTTGGATTGGCAAAATAAAATTAAAGAAGCACTCTCTAAAAGAGAAGAATTGATAGAACTGAAAGTCCCAAAAGTGAATGATCACTTTATCCAAAAGTTACAAGATTATTTACAAATTGCTGCTTTTCATTCAGGTTATTTCGGTTATTTAGTACAAAATTCGAAAACTCAATATTCTTCGAATGGTGATATTAAAATTAAAATCAATTACCAGGAATCTAAAGAAGAATCCATTTCAGTCGTTCAATTTGCCAATACATTTATGCAAAACAGACTCGCCAAAATTAGCAATGAATGGGAAAAGTTGTTACTCATCCACGACTTTTTGCGAGATAAGATAAGTTATGATGCTAGTCATTCTCATAAAACTCCTTTTCTTGCTTTAAAAACTGGCAAGTCAGTATGCCTTGGCTTTGCACTATTGTTCGGTTTGCTTTTAAAGCAAGCGGGTATCAAACAATGCTATGTCTCTGGAGTGGCAAGAGATCCGCATACTCGAACAAAGGACAATCACATCTGGAACAAGGTAATGATAGGAGGTTTGGTTTACACCATTGATCTAACCTGGGACTCCTGTACTAAAGCTACCAATCCATATTCTTACTTTTGTGTCATGGACAAACAGGTAATCATCTCTCACTTTACTGAGCCAAATCTTCCACCGATACCCAAGTCTAGTGATATACCTTTTTACCAACTTATTGCAGCAGGAAAACTTCCTAAGATATACAATCGTCTCTACCCATATGTGTCTCCGGGTAAACTGTTAAAGTATCCAGAAGATCTACGAGATTTGCTCAAAGGTCCCGGTGAATACGAGTTTTCCATTCCCAAAGGTGGCAACCTCAAGCAATTTATTAAAAGTGCAACATCTCGAAATAGGGAGAACTTGTCATCATATCACACCAATTCCTATGACGATAGTGTTCATGGAGTGCAAAGAGTCAAGTTGACTTTGAAATAACTCTTCCTGTTACAAGGAATCCAGTTTTAGCATTAGCAGCAAGATATTTTTTTAAGATTGTTCTTTTCACTCTTCTTAAAATTTATGTAATACACCGTGAGAAAAAGGATCTGAAATGTTTCGATATAAGTATATGACTCCTGCAACACTCCTTGCAGTATTCATTTTTACAATGAATTGTAGTAGTTTCTCTAATAAAATCAATGGCTATCATTCCACTAAATACCCGAATGGCAATCGTTATTTAGGAAACTGGTCTCGGGGTAAATGGAATGGCAAAGGATCGTATATCTACAAGAATGGCAATCGTTACAAAAGTGTCTGGAAAGACAATGTAGATCAGGGAGACGGGGTAATGTATTTTGACAATGGCAATAAGTATGTGGGTCAGTGGAAAAATATGATTATACATGGCAAAGGGACGATTTATTATAACAACGGAGATACATTTACAGGTGATTGGGTAAATGGTGTGAGACATGGAAACGGAACCTATACTTACAAAAACGGTAAGGAAGTATCCGGTCGCTGGGTAAATAATGTTTACTCTACAACAGCAGCAAAAAGAAATAGCTATTCCAAACCGTCACAGGGAAGACATCCTTACCACAGACCACCAAGAGAAGGAAGGCATGGCCCACCTGGAGGGAGAAGACATGGTCCGCCACCGGGAGGAAGACCAAGAAGGTAAATGTTTGGGAGATTTTAATGGTTTTTTTATTATGTAGTTAAAAAATTGTTTACAAACATAAGAAAAAGCGGATTTTTTGCGTATAATAAAATAGGAGTTATGTCTACAAAACAGGAGAGACTTCATCTATGCTAAAGCTATTTGAATTTCTAGTTATAATCTTAACCTTTCTAAGCTGTCTCGGTAGTAACAATAAAGAATCTTCTGCCAATAGCCTGATGAGGGCTCTTACCTTTACGGTGAATTCTAATAGTGATACTCTATCTCTATCTATTTCTGGTAGTTTGAGCCAAAATGGTTCTACGGTAAACAATACTCTGATTACAACCAATTCCAGTTCTATAAATACGACTACATCCCTTAGAGATGCATGGCAATCGATTTCTAAGATGTTTGCCACACGAGCAACAGAGACATCCTCTGAAGCCATTCGTTGCGTTGATTATGACCTGAATTCTGGCTATCTAACCTGTTATTTTGTTATCAACACTGCCAACATCAGTGGTGCTAGTGATGGTTGTTACCATATCTATTATAGCTCTTCTGACACCAATAAGCTCAAGTCCATAGCCACTTTTCAATCCATTACATCTGGAAATGAAATCACATTTTTCCATACGGAGAAAATTCCAACAGGGGCTACCGGTTTTGCTCTTTTCTCTTGCAATAGTAGTACGGAAAGTGAGTTAACGTCGGCAACTCTGACTGACAATACCAGTTCTGATGGTGTCCTAACCGACAGCAATGGCAATTATTCAGTGAATATAGAAGCTGGAAAATACCATACTTTCAAGATACGCCGAGCCACCAAAGATCTCGGTGATATCACTATCGACCTGAGTCGTGTTACAACCGAAGAAGGCTTAAATGAACTAAGGGATACCCCTTCCAAACTCACTATCTCAGTTCCTACAACTTTGAGCCATAGTGTAACAATCAATGGGCCGGTAAAAATTGCCAGTACCAGCACAACCCAGACAACTACCACATCTTCAAGTGATGTAGGATCTACCACAACTCCTACCATAGACTTTGCTACTTTTACAACCGAGGTAAACAACGATAGCAACTTAACAGGGACAACGTCCACAGCAACCTCTACGGATACTTCCACATCAACTAGCTACACCATCTCAGGAACGATTAGTGGGCTTACCGGAACCGCTGTATTGCAAAATAACAGTGGGGATGACCTGACTCTCTCTGCCAATGGCGGCTTTACCTTTGCAACCGCTCTTTCGGGTGGAGCAGCTTATTCGGTGACTGTCCAGACTCATTCCTCATTCCAGCATTGTACTGTTGCGAGTGGAGCGGGAACAGCAATCACAAACGTAACAGGTATAAGTGTAAGCTGTGCAGATATAATCGCTACATCCAACTGGACGAATATTCAGTCTATCCTCAACACACAGTCAGCCCTGGGTTCTAGTGGCACCGAAACCTCAACTTCTATATCTATAGGTCAGGGTTGGTCGGGGGCAGTTCTCGCTGACAATGGCAAAATCTATGGGATTCCTACAAACTCTACTAATGTTCCGATTATTGATCCAAGTACTAATACGGTAGATACCTCGACAATTACAGTCAGCTCCTCTACTTCCAAATGGTATGGCGGCGTACTGGCACCCAATGGTAAGATTTATGGCATCCCTTATTCTGCTGATCATGCTATCATCATCGATCCTTCCACCAATACCGTTGATACAACTACTCTTACTGGCTATACTACAACTAATTACAAATGGTCAAGCGGAGTGTTGGCACCAGATGGGAAAATTTATGCAATTCCTTATACTTCCGATTATGTGCTTATTATTGACCCCTCTACCAATACAGCAGATACAACTTCTATAACAGGATTGGGTTCAGGAGGAAACAAGTGGCAAGGTGGGATACTCGCCCCGAATGGTAAAATCTATGCCTTCCCCTCTACATCCGCACATGTGCTCATCATAGACCCCGTTGCCAAAACAGCAGACACATCGACAATAACCGGCTTTGGTGGAACCGCAGGTAAATGGTCTGGGGGTGCACTCGCTCCGAATGGTAAAATCTATGCTTGCCCTGTTGTGGAAACCAAGGTGCTTATTATTGACCCTTCTACGGATACAGTTGATACCACTTCGATAACAGGACTCAACTCTGCTGACAAATGGGATGGAGCAATTTTAGCCCCGAATGGTAAAATCTATTGCTTACCAAGAAATACAACAAACAATGTGTTAGTAATTGATCCTAGTAATGACACTGCAACACAAATTGCTGTTGGTGACACAGGTTGGAATGGTGGCGTGTTGGCACCGAATGGTAAAATCTATGCAGTTCCGAATACTAACTCCAGCAGTAATGTTTTAGTCATTGATACAAAATCCGTTGGTAGCTGGCCTACTGAGTTTTACAAAGCGGGTCATTTTAATAATTTTTAAACTATAGGACTACGAGACTAACTGGCTAAATAAGAAACATGTTAGTTACAGAAAGACGCGTCGTTTACTTTGTACCCCAGGTCGATTGCTTTTTTTATATCCTTTAGACAACTTTCTTTGTCGCCACTCTTTTTAGCAATGTAGGCTCTTTGCCAGTAAGCTATAGCATAACTAGGTTCTATTTGGATTGCCTTGGTGAAATCGTCTCTAGCTTTCTGGCTATCGTTTATCCTATTGTATGCCTGGGCTCGCCTATAATAATAAAAGGAATTTTTAGGATCTTTTTCTATTGCCTGTGTGTATGATTTGATAGCTTCTTTGAATTTACCTTGGTTGTGGTATTGATTCCCCTGTTTGTAAAACTCATTGTAGCGGTTTTCATCTAGGATAATTACAGTAATTATGCTACCTACCAAAACTAAGAGTGTAGAAACTGACGAAAGTATTTTAACTTTCTTAGAGACTTTCTCCGACATGAGAGGTATTGAGAGTAGACCTGTTAGTACTGCTATAAAAGCAAGAGCAGCAATTGCTACCCAATCTTTTGGAAGACTTGTTTCCGAACCTGAAACCTCTACAGCTAAATCCAAATCAAAAGCTGTGTTTATCGAACCACCTACTACAACAAATCCCATAAAAATTGCGAATACCCTAAGAATATATCCAAATGTCTGCATGGGGTAAATTTTTACCAGAGAGAGTTGCTTGTAAAGAGATTTATTTCTAGTATACAAGCCGATCCTGAGATTGAAAAAATAATGCGAGGTTCTAGTATTTCTATTGATAAATTACCTGCATGGAGCATTTTCTAGGCTACTACAAGGT
>JBCCIA010000368.1:0-6222 GCA_039028475.1 Spirochaetota bacterium
AGTACTGAGATCCTAGTTCTATCTTTTTATGCAAAAAATTCTCTCTTACATTCGCGACTTCCTGCGTGAGGACTTTAAATGGAGTTACTACATTGTAATTCTGCTATTCTTATCTCTAACAACTTTTTTCAATTATAAATACAATTTTTGGAACCATAGCTTATTGGGATTTGAAAATTCTCTAGAAAAACTTGGTATTCTTTTTTTATTTTATGCAACTCCAGTTTTTTTAAGTACTCTGTTGCATGCATGGCTATACAAAAAAAATACAAGACTACGATCAAAATCTTTCTGGTTTGTAACTTTGTATATTATATTTTGTTTATGCTTACATCATTTTTCCCGAAGTACAGCTACAAACCTAGTAACTTTCCTCGAAGTTCCAGAAGAAATTTCTTTATTCGTCATTTCTTGTCTACTCAACATAACTCGTATACTATTTTTAGTCATCCCTATTTTGTTCTATAGGATCTTTTATGATAAAGACTCAGAAGGTTTTTATGGTCTTACAGGGAAGTCTCTCTACCTACGACCCTATGTATTCTTGCTAGTATTTATGTTGCCTCTTATTATTTGGGCATCTTTCCAAGATTCCTTTCAAAAAGTCTACCCACGCTACAAACCAGAAACAGCGGAGCAGTACCTAGGGGTCAGCCATTGGTTGACATTTAGTTTGTTTGAAGTGAGCTATGCGCTTCGTTTCATCGGTGTAGAATTATTCTTTCGCGGCTTTCTCATTCTGGGTGTACAAAGAATATTGGGCAATAGTTGTGTGACGATGATGACTTGTATTTACGTTTTCATCCATTTCGGCAAACCTATGCCAGAAACAATTGGTTCCCTATTTGGTGGATTTATTTTGGGAACGATAACCTTAAAAAGTAAAAATATCTATGGCGGCATTTTTCTCCACATGGGAGTTGCCTTGCTAATGGAACTTGTTGCGATCATCCAATGGACACATTAGTAAAAACTTTCCTGGTAACTTTTTTTAATAATTACTTTGCAATTCTCTTAATCCCGTTTTACCTTGGTATCCATGATCAATTTAAAAGAGCTAGAGGATAGCCCTGCAAAGCAAAAAGTAGACCTGGATTCGGTAATGGATGATTTGCAGGAAAGGTTGTATTTACTGTTCAAAGAAACATTCCGCAGAGAACTGGCTACCATTATCGTACTAGAAGGTTGGGCAGGAGCAGGAAAGGGTGATTTGTTAAAGTCAATTGCCAAACGCTTAGATCCGCGTAAAATTCATGTCTATTCTTTTATGCAGGATGAGTATAAGATAGACAACTACCCTTTCTTATGGAAATACTGGAAAAAGTTGCCACCTTACGGACATCTCACCGTTTTTGACGGTTCTTGGTATTCTGGGGTTAGTTACCGTCGTAAAAATAAATTCATTACGAAAAAAGAGTACCACGCTTCCTTTCGTTCCATTATCAACTTTGAAAAAACTCTGCTAGACGATAATTACTTGATTTTTAAATTTTTTCTCAATATTTCTAAAAAAGAACATAGCAAACGTTTGAAAAAAGCGCAAAATGCAGGGAAAACCTGGAAGTCTACCGCCTCAGATGTAGAACAAAACAAAAACTATAAAAAATATAAAAAACTCTTCGAGTACTATCTAAATACAACTAATTTGACAGACTCTCCTTGGAATGTAGTCCCTTCGAAAGATGAAGATTTTTGCCAATTTTACATTCTAGACTCTATCATTTCGAACTTAGAAACGGTAATGAATATCGATTCTAACGAAATGCTGCGTATCTTAAAAGGCTCAGAAGGAAAGACAACAAATGAAGAAGAATAGTACTATTTTTAGCAAATTGGAGCACTTCTCGTTAGAAAAACAAGAATACAAAAAAACAATCAAAGAACTACAAGAAGAAGCGAGAAAACTGTCACACTATGCCTATGATCAAAAGAGAAGCTGTATCTTAGTTTTTGAAGGCTGGGATGCCGCCGGAAAAGGAGGCTCTATCCGTAGACTCACCTCTAGTATTGACCCTAGACTGTACCATGTCCGTTCCGTTGCCGCTCCTAACCCCGTTGAGAAAAGACACAACTACCTATGGCGTTTTTGGACAAATATCCCGCCCAAAGGTCATATCTGTATTTTTGATCGTTCTTGGTATGGCCGCGTATTGGTAGAACGTGTCGAAGGTTTTGCCGAAGAAAAGGAATGGCGACGCTCCTATAGTGAAATTATCAATTTTGAAGAAGATCTACTAGACGCAGGAAGCATCATTATCAAGTATTGGTTACACATTACTCCAGAGGAACAGTTAGCGCGCTTCCAGGGCAGACAGAACGACCCCTTAAAACGCTGGAAACTCACCGATGAGGACTGGCGAAACCGTGAAAAGTGGGATCAGTATGAAGCAGCAGCTCTAGAGATGTTTGAAAAAACGGATAGTGAAAAGGCTCGCTGGCGTGTTATCGCTGCAAATGATAAGTATTACGCTCGAACACTCGTACTACGCTATTTCTGCAAAACTCTTAAAAAAGAACTGAAATTAGATTGATATATATAGAGGGCTAAGCGGTAATTTATGCCCTCTTTTGCAAAATTAGTAAATAACTTCTTGCCAAAATAAAAAAACTCCGATACTCTAGTAAAGCTATAGGGTATATAATATTGAAATTAGTAGAAGTTTTAAGAAACATCATTGATAAAACAAAGTTTGCTCTTTGGGAATTTGAGGAAAAGTTTTCCGCTTTGAACGCTTTGTACGAATTGCATAGCCTAAGTGATTTTTTTTCCGAAGAAGAGGGGACGGAATTTACTACTTATTTAGATGAGTTTGAAATTGATTCGAGCCTTGTAGTAAGCCGAAATATGGAAGATTCGTTTCGTATCTTACGCACATCAGAATCTGGAACCCAATTGTTGTACATTTTTTTAGCCAATGTTTTTACCCGTTATAATGGTAACATCGAAGGCAGAAAAAAGATTATGGATTTACTAGAGACCTACTCCTTGCCACATCAAAACCTAGTGAGTCTAGAAGCACAAATCAAAGAAAAGGGTTTAGAGCAAATTTTTGAGGACTGGAACGAAGCCGCTTAATACAGAAAAAGAATTGTAAAAAATCAGCTCAAAATATCAACTTCTCTGAGCGGATTTTTTATGATTGCTCCTTTTTTCTATTCTAACTTTACCGTTAGCCGTATTCTGGGTCATTCGCCTGTGCTTGCAGGCGCGGTTAGTACATTCACCAGTATAACGACTACCTCGCAACTGTGCGAAAAAGGTAGTTTGTTTGTTCCCCTAATTGCAAAGCGCGATGGTCACGATTTCCTAGTGGACGCATTGCAAAGAGGAGCTTCCGCTTTTCTCTGCCAGCACGATCACCCTATCTTAAAAAAAATCGACGCTAAAGAAAGACATAAGGCTATTTTTACTGACAATACACTTTTCGGCTTGGGACGTTTAGCTGCCTTTCACCGTTCTCGCTTCCGCCCAGTGGTTATTGGAATCACCGGTTCGAGTGGCAAAACTACTACCAAAGAGTTGTTCCGAGCATGCCTAGACTCTATCCCAGCAGAACAACTAGTTATAACTGAAAAAAACTATAACAATGAAATTGGTACACCTTTTACCCTTTTTCATACCAATAGCAAAACCCGTATTGTAGTTTGTGAAATGGGAATGAACCATCGAGGTGAAATTTCCCGTCTTTCCCATATGGTACAACCGGATCTTGCGATTATCACCAATATTGGCTCAGCGCATATTGAATTTTTAGGTTCGATTAAGGAAATTGCGCGTGCGAAAGCAGAAATTGTCGACGCTATGCCTGAAAAATCGCAACTCTTCTACCCGTTCCATACGCGGTATAAAAACCTAATCCGCAAACAAGCCAAGCGTAGGCGTATTACAGTACGGGAATACAGTCTGGAAAACAATAGAGATATTTCTCTACAAGAGGAGAGGCAAGATGGCTTCCTACTCAAATGTACCGAAGAGACCTTACACTGGCAATTGCCTGGAGTAAGAATTTTAGAAAACCTATGTGGAGTCTGGGAGATATGCCGCAAACTGAAAATTCCCACAGAAGATCTCTTGCAAGGCTTAACAAAGTTTCGAGCTCCTGAAAGCCGTTTACAGCTTCACCAGGGTCGTTACCAGATAATTGATGATTCGTACAATGCCAACCCCGACTCTATGCTCTCCTCCCTAGAGGCTGGCAAGCAAATGGCAGGTTCACAGCCTTTTTATGCGATTCTAGGTGATATGAAAGAATTAGGAGGTTTCTCCAAAAAATTGCACCGTGAAGTTGGAAAAAGCCAGGTAAGCTCTTTACTATCCGGCTTATTCACTTTTGGAGAAGACAGCAAATATTTGCAGGAAGCCTTTTCTACCACTCACAAACGAGAAGCCTATCACTTCTCTACTGCAGAAAGGAAAAATCTGTTAGGGCAAATACGTAAATCTATTCCTGCTGGCAGTTATATTCTACTCAAAGGCTCTCGCTCTATGAAACTGGAGACTTTGGTTCCTCTTTTGCAGGCTGAGAACCCATAGTAAGGGGCTCTGTGCTTTTGCGAAAAGACTCAATTAGTTGTAAAACTTCCGCCTCTTCTTCTTGTTTGCGGGTCTTGTCCCACTCTAACTCTTTCGCCATAACACGTAGAGTAGAAGGAAGTAATTTGCGAGCCAGTTCTAAATTGACAAATAGGATGCGCAGCCTACGAGCCAAAACGTCACTCAAAGACAGTGCATATTCATTGCGGATAAAAAATAGAATTTCCTCTTGGAAATAGCCAATTCCTTTTAACAACTCAGTGGGTTCTTTGCCCAAAATAGCAAAAACCTCTCCCCCATAATAATTGCGCAAACGCTTAGCTACTTCCTGCTTTACCCCATATTCCTGGGAAATTTTTAAGTAAAGATTTTCGCTATAACCTTTTTTACCAGGAAAGTCGTAATTGTGAGTACTGCATGGACGGGTTACTTGTAACTTCCCTACTTTGATTAATTTATCGGTAAGGTCCTGTGACATTTTTCGGTAGGTAGACCATTTGCCACCACCCATACTGACAAGACCTGAGTCTGAAACTAGAATTGCTTCTTCCCGTGATATCTTTTTTGTCTGCGTTGATGTTCCTGCCGAGATTAGCGGACGGATACCAATAAAAACAGATAAAATATCTTCGCGGGTAATGCGCTTTTCTAAGTATTGGTTACCAGTTTTCAGAAGAAAGTCTACCTCATTGCCAATTGGCATAGGCTCATAACCTACCTCTTCCATTGCTGTGTCGGTCGTTCCCATAATTACATGGTCTTCCCAAGGTATGATAAAAACCACCCTACCATCCTGGGTTTTGGGAATGATCATGGCGGTTTTACAAGGAATCTTATCAGGAGAAAACACTAAATGGATTCCCTGACTCGGAGCGAGGACAGGTGAACAATCTTTTTCATCTAGTTTTCGTACCTTATCCAGAAAAATACCAGCTGCATTGACAACGACCTGGGCACTCACAGAAAATTCTTCTCCGGTGAGACAATCGCGTACCAATGCTCCATTGATCTTCCCCTCCTCTTTGCTAAGGCCAATTACCTCGGTACGGTTACAAACGCAAGCCCCACTTTTTTCTGCTGCACGTGCAACCGTTACATTTAAACGGGCATCGTTAAATTGCGCGTCATAGTAGGTAATACCACCACGTAGCTTCTCCTGTTTGATAGCAGAAAAAAGATGCATAGCTTCTTTTTTATTTACCATCTTGTGCACAGGCAAACCACTTTCACCGGCTAAAATATCATATATGGTAAGTCCAATGGAATAGTAATACTTTTCGTAAAATTTGTAACCAGGTAATACAAATTTGAGCGGTTTCACTAAATGTGGGGCATTCTCAAGTAGATGCTTTCTTTCCGTAAGTGCCTCGCGAATTAGTTTAAAGTGAAGTTGGGATAGATACCGTACACCACCATGAATAAGCTTAGTAGAGCGGCTGGAAGTAGCAGCAGAAAAATCTTTTTTTTCTAACAGAGCCACTGTCAAACCACGTAGAGCCGCATCATGCGCCGTGCCAGCTCCCGTTGCTCCCCCACCAATGACAAGACAATCAAACCGAGTTTTTTTTAGTTTTTCTATTTGTTTTTTTCTGGGTATATTTTCTTCTATCATGTTGTGGCCTCAGCTCTCCATACCAGGGTTCTGGCAACGTTTTATTTATCTATCAAAAACCAAAACATTCTAAGAA